>NZ_RQHS01000001.1 GCF_004770895.1 Leptospira dzoumogneensis
TAGCTTCGTTAAAATAGGAATATTCAATGAACGTAAGAAAAAGGTATCTAGGATATTAAAAGTGTAACCCATGTCTCCGGTTTAAACTGTTACCTATGTCCCAGGTTTTTCAAGGTTCGGGTGGAGGAGGCGGGCTTGTGGGAGAAGCCTTTCCCCCCATACACTAAAATTCCCTATCTTGCAACTCCAATTTCCACCTATATCTCATGTTGGAATTCCTACAAAACTACTCCAATAATTTCTCGCTTAATAACTCATGAACTATACCTGCTCCTGCCATTCCTCCGGAAGCCGCGGCTAGTAAAACGGAATGTGCACCATTCGAGTTGTCTCCGCAGGCATAAACTCCATCTACACTCGTCTTTCCTCTTTCTCCAACTTTATAGAAGCCGAACTGATCCTTTTCGCAGCCAAGTTTTTCTCCGATTGTGGATTTTAAGTTAAAAGGGAAAGTTGGAAGTGCATAAAGACCGTCTCTCTCTATATTTTCACCGTTTTCAAAAGTAATAGCTTGGAGTTTTTCTCCTTCATACACAAAACCTGTGATCTTATCTTCTACGAAACGGATCTTCTTTCTCTCCAATAAGGTCCTCTGCTGTTCCTTGAATTCCGCTTTTCCATTCGTAAAAATAACCAAGTCGGATGCAAGATCGTATATAAGAGGAAGCATATAGAATAAAGTATCTCCGTTCCCGATCAGACCCAGCTTGGAACCTCTAACTTCGAATCCATGGCAATAGGGACAATGGAAGATCGATTTTCCCCAAAGCTCTTTATACCCGGGAACCGATAGATATTTGTCTTCTACCCCGTATGCAAGAATGACTTTTTTGAAATGAAGTAGTTTATCCGAGGATAATTTGGCCGCAAAACCCGATCCTGATCTTTCTACAGAGAGGACACTTCCTTCGAAAAAGCCGATCGTATTATATTTTTCTAAATCTTTTCTTACTAATTTTCTCCATTCTGCAGGATGGATCCCGTCTCTGGTCGGAAAATTATTTAAATGAGAAGAAGCTGCATTCCTAGGACGACTATCATCGCAGACTAGAGCGGTCCTGCTCATTCTTCCCAAAGCCAAGGCTGCGCTGAGTCCTGCAGGACCTCCGCCTATAATTAATACTTCATGATCGAATTTCATTTTTTCCTCCCTCAGGATCTTTAGATGATATTAATTATTTAAATTTTACCATCCTGAAAACTGTAAATACATTTGGTGAAAATTCGGGATTTTTTGGTTTTATTCCGAATTTAGTTGATTTATTGATACTTATTAGGTATCAATAATACATGGATTTATCTAAATTAAGATCTTTTATAGTCGTTGCCGAGGAATTGAATTTTAGGAAGAGCGCTGAAATTTTGGGAATGTCCCAGCCTCCTTTGACTAGATTGATTTCCTCTTTCGAAGAGGAACTTTCCACCAAATTATTCGAAAGATCTACAAGGCATGTAAAACTTACCGGAGCGGGAGTTCATCTACTGAAAGAAGGCAGAGAGATCATTGCAAAAGCGGAAAAAATAGAAAAAGAAGTCCGTTCTATCGGTAAACTCAAAGCAGGAGGGCTCAGTATCGGTTTTTCTACGACTACATTTATGGCGAGTCTGCCCCAGATCATTAATGAGTTCCAGGATCGTTTTCCCAGGATCAAACTACAGCTTCAACAGGAAACTAGGAACAGGATCATCAAAGGTCTAAAATCTGCTCAATTCGATATTTGTTTTTTAGAAGGAGAAGTCTCCGATCCTCGTTTAGAAAAACACCCGGTTCATGACGAGGTCCTCGGCGTGCTTGTTCCTAAAAAACATCCTCTTGCTAAAAGAGAAGAGATAGAATTTAAGGAATTAAAAGAAGAGACAGTCATCTTGCATCCTAAAAAAGATTCGGGAAGTTTTTACGATACCATCTCCCAACTTTTTAAACAAAGCGGGATCAAACCAAAAGTATATATAAAGAATGAAAGAGAAAGTTGTCCGATCTTGGTTGCCACAGGAAAAGGAGTTTCTTTAACGATTTTAGGCGCACAGAATTTTGCGCCTGCAGATACTAAATTTGTTCCGATCAAACAATTGTATTTGCCCGTTTCCGTTTTTTATGTTCCGGAAAATCAAAACCCTTCTTTAAGAACTTTTTTAAGTTTTGTATCCGAAAGTAGTTTTATCAAAAACAAACATGCGGAATGCCTTATGGACGTAATGAGGCTTTAACTTTCGATTTCCTATTCCGTCCAAGCGACTTGGATCTCTCTTGGGCCCACAAACGGAAGCCTTCCGTGAGAAACCGAATAGTTGTCTATATAAAGAATATCATCCTTCTGCCAGGAGAAAATTTGGATATTCTTCCAGAATACACCTATGATCGTTTTGATATCTTTATTAGAAATTTCTGATCCATCCCCGTAGGTAGCGTGAACATCCAGATCCTCAGATTTGCTGAATCCTTTTTTGATGGCAGTCAGTAAGTTTAAGATCAGATAAACTCCGAATCCTCTAAAGGTTTTTTGTCTTTTGAAAACATATTCGTATTCTAATCTCGGAGAATCTATATGAAACGTTTGACTGTGATTATGCCAGGCTTTTGATCCTGAGATCGGATGTTTTCTGACCCCTACTTGAGAATTAATTAATCTTAATTTATTTCCGGGCAGCCATTCATGTTCGAAATCCTGTTTTTTTATCTCCTTCTCCGCTTCTTTTTTATCCGCCGTTTTGAACATTTCGCTCCAAGGTTTCGTTTTCCAAAGACTATAACGGGAAGCTCCCGGACCGTCATAATGACGAATGTATCTGATCCCTTGCTTTTCCACTTTGTCCGAGATATGAGAAGGCATTTCTCTCAAAACGGTTCTTAGATCCGTGATAGGAGTTTCTCCGTTTTTGGAAGGAGCAAGTTTTGCATAAAAGAAAAGTTTTTTAGGAGGTTTATTTAAGAAGCTCATCTCTGCATGCTGCATGATCGGATAAGCGGATGGAAGTTCACTCGCAGTATGAACAAACTTTGTCTTTTTATCTCTGGGAGAAGTTCCCAAATATGCTTCCGAAAGATTGTGATCCAAACCCAAAGCAACCTTCTCGAAATTTTCGGAAGAACCTATATTAAAACCTCTGAATAGAATCGCGCCATAGATCAACAGATCTCTTTGTACTTCCTTATGGTTCTTTTTGATCCAATCGGTTAGATATTTTAGGTCCGCTTTTTCCGGAGAAGAAGGAGAATAAACGATAGGAAGATTCAGACCTTTGATCAGATTTTTGGAAATTTCTTCCGAAGTTTTGGAAGGCCTAATTTTCTTTTTTTCTGCAACTTTTTTGACCAGTGCCTTCTTTTTCCCTGAAGTTCTAACAAGACTAGTAGCGGACATATTGATTCTCCCTAAAAACCATATCAATAAAACGGTCTTCCGGTTTCGATTTGTATATCTAATATATTGGAATAAAAATCGCTATTATGGATAATGATTTATGCGAATGTGCAGTTAATTGTACATTCGTTTAAAATTTGTAGATGGCTTGGAAACTGGATCGACTTGGAGACTTTTCTCACAAAACTTCCTCCAACTTATGAAATTATCCAAATTATTAATCGCAAATCGGGGAGAAGTTTCCATCCGAATTGCAAGAGCTGCCTCAGCGTTGGGAGTTCCTACCATCTCCATATATTCCGAAGATGATTCCAATTCCAGGCATAGATTGGCGACTGATATATCAGTTCCTCTCAAAGGAAGAGGAGCAAAAGTTTATTTGGATCAGGAAGAGATACTTTCTATCGCACTCAGAGAAGGTTGTGATTCTATCCATCCAGGTTATGGATTTTTAAGTGAGAATACTGACTTCGCAAAAAGATGCGAGGATTCTAAGATCAATTTTATAGGCCCTGATCCTAAGACCTTAGAGATCTTAGGAGATAAATTAAAGGCGGTCCTGCTCGCGGAATCCTTAGGAGTTCCTACCTTGCCGGGATTTCGCAAGGTAATCGATCTAAAAGAAGCAAAAGAGTTCTATTCCAAAAACGGAATATTTCTTTTAAAAGCGATCGCTGGAGGAGGTGGAAGAGGGATCCGGATCATAAACAATATAGAAGAATTAGGAACAAAGTTCAAAACTTGCTCGGAAGAAGCATTACATTCATTCGGAAATCCTAATTTATACGCCGAAAAATATCTACCGATCGCAAGACATGTAGAGGTCCAGGTTTTGGGAGACGGTTCCGGTAAGGTCTTGCATTTTTGGGACAGGGATTGTTCTCTACAAAGAAAAAATCAAAAGTTACTCGAGATTGCGCCTGCTCCTTTTTTAGATCCAAAAATCCGGGAAAAAATAATCTCTTATTCTTTGAAAATTGCTTCTCATCTTTCTTATAGAAGTTTAGGCACTTTCGAATATTTGATCAGCCCTGATTTGGAGATCTATTTTATAGAATCCAATCCAAGACTGCAGGTAGAACATACGATTACCGAAGAGATTACTGGAGTAGATCTAGTGGAAGCCCAGTTGGAGATCGCTTCCGGAAAATCGTTCCAAGAGATCGGATTGGATCAGAAAAATATAGAATTCCCAAAAGGTTATGCGATCCAGATCAGAATTAACTCCGAAACCTGGGACCAAAAAGGAGAGATCATTCCTTCTTCCGGAAAAATAAAAGTATTCGAGCCAAGTTCCGGTCCAGGGATCAGAGTGGACAGTTCCGCATATTCGGGTTATGAGGTCGGCCCTAATTTTGATTCTTTACTCGCAAAATTAATCGTTCATTCTAAACATTCCGAATTTTCTAAACTCATTCATTCCGCTTACCGTGCATTATCCGAATTCAGGATAGAAGGTATTAAAACGAATCTTGCTCTTCTTCTGAACGTATTCAAAAGGAAAGAACTGGGAACATATTCTATTTGGACAAAGTTCATAGAAGAGAATATTCCCGAGCTTCTATCTTCTACGGAACATAAAAAATATAATTTCGATCAGGGAACGCAAGATAGTTTAGAAAATCATAAAATAAAAGAAGATATTCCGGAAGGACTGATCTCTTTTCATTCGCCCATGACCGGAAGTCTTGTGGAAATATATTCGAGAGAAGGGGAAACAATTCGGAAAGGAGAAAAGGTCGCTCTACTTTCTTCCATGAAGATGGAACATCTTTTACATTCCGAGACTACCGGAATTATAGAAAAAGTTTTGATAGAGCCCGGAAAAATTATCTCGGAAGGAGAAGCAGTCATTTGGATCCGACCGGAAGATTTGGAACATTCTTCTTTTCATCATTCGGAAGAAATCGATCCGGATCGAATTCGTCCGGACCTGAAAGAAGTTTTAGATCGTTTACTTTTGAATGAAGATATTTCCAGGCCACAGGCCGTTTCCAAACGCCATAAAAGAGGACAAAGGACTGCAAGGGAGAATGTGGCGGATCTTTGCGATCCGGGAAGTTTTGTAGAATACGGAAGTATGGCGATTGCAGCCCAGAGAAGAAGAAGGTCTCTGGAAGAATTGATCAAACTGAGTCCTGCAGACGGGCTCATCGCCGGTCTTGGTACAGTGAATGCCGAACTATTTGCGCCTCACGTATCAAGAGTTTCTGTATTAGCTTATGATTATACGGTTTTTATGGGAACCCAAGGAGCAATAGGTCATAAAAAGACGGACCGGTTTTTGGAAATGGTAGAAAGCCAGAAACTTCCCATTGTGTTTTTTACGGAAGGAGGAGGAGGGCGTCCAGGAGAAGTGGATGTGCCTGCAGTTGCAGGTTTGGATCTGCATACTTTTCGAAAATACGCCGGCCTAAAAGGAAAAAGTCTTAGGATCGCAATTGCTGCAGGCAGATGTTTTGCGGGAAATGCAGCATTATTCGGTGCAAGCGATATTAGGATCGCAACAGAAGATTCTAATATAGGAATGGGCGGCCCTGTGATGGTCAAAGGTGGAGGCCTTGGTAACTTCTCCGCAGAAGAAATCGGTCCTGCGGAGATACAAACAAAAAACGGAGTAATCGATATATTAGTAAAAAATGAAGAAGAGGCCGTATTTATCGCAAAAAAGGCCATTTCCTATTTTCAGGGAAATATCAGAAAATTCGAATATAAGGATCAAAAAATCCTCCGGACCCTAATTCCGGAAAACCGTTTGAGATCGTATGATATTCGTTCCGTGATCTCTTCTCTGTCGGATACCGATTCCGTTCTGGAATTTAAAAAGGATTTTGCAAAAGGGATCGTAACTTCTCTCATTCGAATAGAGGGAAGACCGCTCGGACTTATCGCGAATAATCCGACTCATTTAGGCGGGGCAATCGATGCGGAAGGAGCGGAGAAGGCTTCCGAGTTCGCTGAATTCTGCGATCTGAATAAACTTCCTATATTATTTCTTTGTGATACACCCGGTTTTATGGTGGGACCGGAAGCGGAAAAGAAAGGTTTAGTCCGTAAAGCGGCAAAACTTTTCGAAGCAGGCGCTTCTTTACAGGTTCCCGTATTTACTATCGTTCTCAGAAAAGGATATGGTTTGGGAGCGATGGCTATGGCTGCAGGTAGTTTTCATTCTCCAGTATTCACAATCTCCTGGCCAACCGGAGAATTCGGTGCAATGGGTATAGAAGGAGAAATTAGAACTGGATACCAAAAGGAACTCGCAGAAATAAAAGATTGGAAAGAGAGACAAATTTTGTTCGAACGTTTGGTTTCCGAGGCGTATGAAAGAGGCAAGGCGATCAATATGGCTTCCTATTTGGAAATAGACGCAGTAATAGACCCTGAAGAATCCAGAAAATGGATCTTGAGGGGTTATGATTCCTGCATTTAGAGAGATTCCAGTTGGAAATAAATGTTTTCTAAACTCGCATAAAAATCTTGATTAGATCCGGATCTATGTTTTCATTTTGCCCTCACCGGAGGTATTCATGTTTAGAAGTCCTAAAGCTAAAATTATAGCTTTATTTACCGTGATCGCTTTAACCGTTTCCTTCTCTTACTTGAACGCTCAGTCTTTGAACGTTTATGGAACGTATAAAGTGACAGGTACAAATCCAGACGGAAGTAAATATAGAGGAAGTGTTACAGTCACTTTAAACGAGGATGGGTCTTATAATTTCCAATGGTCCGTGGGAAATAGTTTCTCCGGAACAGGCTCATTGAGCGGGAACACTTTAACGGTGGATTGGGGTGATACTTATCCGGTGATCTACACGGTTAAAAGTGGGGGAAGTAGATTGGAAGGTACTTGGGGAAATGGAACAGGTACTGAAATCCTTTCCAAATAAGATCTATTAAACCGAAAAATCCCCGTGATAAGCGGGGATTTTCCTTATTATTCTTTTCTAATTCTTTCCGACTAGATCGAAAAATCTTCCATATATTCCACATATACTTTGGCTTTTTTGATCCTGAGATAAACCGTTTCACCAGGAAGTAAGTTTAATTCTTTAAAACTGGATTGGTCTAATAAGGACTCGATTAAAGTCCCTGAATCTAAACGTTTTAATTCTATTCTTACATTTCTGCCAGTAGAATGGATGTATTGGATCTCTGCAGGAATTCCTTGGGTAGAAGTTCTGGAAATTTCCACATCATAAGGTCTAACGTATGCAACTCCTTTTTTATCCACCACGTCCGAATGTTCCGGAGTCGCTACATCTATATCGCCAATCTTTGCGGTCCCTTCATGGATCCTTCCGTGGAAAAGGTTTACATCTCCTAAAAAGTGGAAAACGAAAGGTGTTTTAGGCTTATTGTACACTTCGTCAGGAGTGCCGATCTGTTCTATTTTACCGGATCTTAATATTACGATCGAGTCGCTGACTTCTAACGCTTCTTCCTGGTCATGGGTTACGAATACGCTTGTGATATGGATCTCGTCGTGAAGTCTTCTGAGCCAGGTGCGTAATTCTTTCCTTACTTTCGCGTCTAAGGCACCGAAAGGTTCGTCCAAAAGTAAAAACTTAGGTTCTATCGCTAATGCTCTTGCTAAGGCCACCCTTTGTCTTTGTCCTCCGGATAATTCGAAAGGAAATCTTGCATGGAAATTTTCCAACTGTACCAATTTCAAAAGTTGGAATACTTTCTCTTGGATCTCTTCTTTAGAAGGTCTTGTGGACCTTGGACGAACTTTTAGACCGAATGCGATATTTTCAAAAATCGTCATGTGACGGAAAAGAGCATAATGTTGGAATACGAATCCTACTCCTCTGTCTTTTGAACTTTTGGATTTGGATCTTTCTCCGTTGAATAATACTTCTCCTTCGTCCGGAGTATCTAGGCCTGCTATGATCCTAAGAAGTGTGGTCTTACCGCTTCCGGAAGGGCCTAGTAACGCTACTAGATTTCCGTCAGGGATTGTTAGGTCCACTTGGTCCAAGGCTTGGAATTTTCCGAATCGTTTGCTTACATTTCGAATTTCAATAGACATTCTATTCTCCTAGGATTTGGAAACCTGAACATTTTCTTTTCCGAGACCGGTTGTTTCCGGGATCTCTATTTCTTCTTTGCGATGAAGATTTTTTTCTAAGATCGTTTTTAAAAGCAGGGTCAACAAAGAGAGAAATACAAGCACCGATGCGGCGGAAAATGCTCCGACCGAGTTGTATTCATTGTATAACATTTCAATCTGTAGTGGAAGGGTATTCGTCTTTCCACGGATATGTCCGGATAATACGGAAACCGCTCCGAATTCTCCCATGGCTCTCGCATTACAAAGTATAAGTCCGTATAAGAGTCCCCATTTGATATTAGGGATGATAATTTTGATGAATGTTTGGTAGAGAGAAGCTCCGAGTAAAATACCCGCTTCCTCTTCTTCTTTTCCCTGGCTTTGCATGAGAGGGATGAGTTCTCTTGCGACAAATGGAAGTGTGATGAATACTGTTGCGATCACAAGACCGGGAGTATTGAATACGATCTTAATATTCCACTCTTCTAATATATCTCCCATCCATCCTTGTTTTCCGAATAATAATAGGAAGATCAGTCCGGAAATTACAGGAGAGACTGCAAAAGGAGAATCTATGATCGTCAGCAGAATATTTTTGCCCGGAAATTCGAATCTGGTCAATAGAAATGCGGCAACTAGTCCGAATGCAGTGTTCAAAGGAACCGCGATACCTGCTACTTTCAATGTCATTAACATCGCAGAGATCGTATCGCTGTCCTGTAACCCTTGTAGATAAGCTTCCCATCCTTGTGCGAATGCTTCTAAAAAAACTACTGTGATCGGCAGGATTAGAATGATGAATGCAAGAACTAAGACCGAAAAGATCAAAGCCAAGCGGATCCAAACGGATTCTGTTTCTTTCATCCAAGTCTCCTAGAGGCTCTGTTTTGCAGATAGTTGATCCCGAACATGATCGTAAATGAAAGGACTAACATCAATACTGCAATCCCGGTCGCTTTTGCATATTCGTACTGCTCTAATTTGGTAACTATGAGTAACGGAAGAATTTCAGTTTTACCGGGAAGGTTTCCTGAGATAAAAACAACCGATCCATATTCACCGATCCCTCTTGCAAACGCCATACTGGTTCCTGCAAGTAGGGAAGGTATCAATTCAGGTAAGATTACCCTTGTAAAGGTTTGGAATCTGCTAGCTCCTAAACAATATGCGCTTTCTTCCAATTCTTTTGGAAGATCTTCTAAGATAGGCTGGACCGTTCTGACAACGAAAGGAAATCCGATAAAGACTAAAGCGATAACGATCCCGATCGGAGTGTATGCGATCTTGATCCCGTAAGGTGTCAGATATTTTCCGATAAAACCGTTAGGAGCATAGATTGTGGTAAGTGCGATCCCCGCGACTGCAGTGGGAAGAGTGAATGGAAGATCCACAAGTGAATCTAAGATTTTTTTGCCAGGGAAATCATAACGAACCAAAACCCAGGCGAATAAAAATCCAACGAATAGATTGATGATGGCTGCAACTCCACCGGCCCCGAAGCTTAAATATAAGGCCTGCTGGATACGATCCTCTGAAAAAACTTCCCAGAGACCTGAAACGCCTAAGGTAGCGGATTTAAAAAATAATGCGGATAATGGAATGATGACTAGAAGACTAAGGTAGAAGACTGTAAGTCCTAAGGACAGACCAAAGCTTGTTTTAGAATAGGGACGAAAAATTAGCTTCAAACGGGAAACCCTTTCTAGTCGATTCTTGAGAAACGCCCTATTTCGTCAAACCAAGAGCCGCCCTGAGGCGGCTCCCTTTAATAAATGGTTCGGTTGGAGTTCCTAATTACTTCTTTGCTTCGCCATAGATGGAGTCGAAAAGTCCGCCGTCAGCGAAATGTTTTTTATGAGCTGCTGCCCAGGAACCTTCTATACTTCTTACATCGAATAATTGAAGTTTAGGGAATTTAGCAACATTCGCTTTTAGAATAGCCGCATCATTCGGGCGGAAGAAATGTTTTGCGACGATTTCCTGGCCTTCTTTAGTGTATAAAAATTCCAAGTAAGCTTTCGCTACTTCGGTAGTTCCTTTTTTAGCAGCCACTTTTTCAACGAGCGCTACAGGAGTTTCCGCAAGGATACTTGTACTTGGATAAACCACTTCGAATTGAGCCGTTCCACCGTTCGCTTTTCTGGATTCGGATAGAGCAAGTTCCGCTTCATTTTCCCAAGCAAGGAGAACATCACCTATTCCTCTTTGAACGAAAGTAGTAGTGGATCCTCTTGCACCTGTATCCAGAACGGAAGTGTTCTTATAAAGGTTCTTTACGAATTCAGTAGCAGCTTCTTCCGTTTTATATTTTTTCTTAGCGAATCCCCAAGCAGCTAAATAATTCCAACGAGCTCCACCGGAAGTTTTAGGGTTTGGTGTGATCACTCCGATCCCCGGTTTTACGATATCATCCCAATCTTTGATCGCTTTAGGATTTCCTTTTCTCACTAAAAAAACGATGGTAGAGTAATAAGGAGTAGAATGGTTCGGAAATGCCTTCTCCCAATCTTTGGAAACGGATCCGCTGTTCGTAACGATACTATCGATATCATACGCGAGTGCAAGAGTTACCACATCCGCTTCTAATCCGTCGATCACGGCTCTAGCTTGTTTTCCGGATCCACCGTGGGATTGTTGGATGGTTAGGTTTTTGCCGGACTTCTTCTTCCAAGCTTCTACGAACTTTTTGTTAATTTCTTCATAAAGTTCCCGGGTTGGGTCGAAAGAAACGTTTAATAGGGTGTCATCCGCATATGCGGATAAGGAAAAAATACTGGTTAATGCTAGAATACCGATTCCTTTGGCAATTGACCGCAGTACAGAATGATTAGATTTTACTTTCATAAGGTTCACTTTTACGTCCCTTCCGACGATAACTCGGAATTTTTATCCAATAAATTGGATATTTATCTGTTATAGTCGGATTGGCCTTCTTTTTGTCAAGAAGGGTTTTATATTTTAGAACATTTTTTTCCTATTTTGAACGCTTTTTTGATTCTATCCCTCAGACTTCGGTTTAAAGCGGATTTCCTAAAAATGAAAAAGGCCTTCTCTATTTTAATTCCGGTATTTCTTTCATTCTCCTTCTCCGGATGTTCCGAATCTTTTACAAACATAGAACATCCTTCTATCGTTCAGGGAGTACTCGAGTTAAAGAATTATGATCTGGAAGAACAAGGGCCCATTCTACTTTCCGGGCTTTGGAAATTCAGATGGTTGTATTGGAAAAGTTCAGGATTAGAGAGCCAGAACTCCTACGAGATAGTCAGTGTACCTTCTTCTTGGAACGGAAAGAACGGATCCAGGCTGGGAGAAGGTTACGGGACCTATGAACTCGCACTTAAACTAAATCGAAATTACGGAGAGCTTGCGTTTATCTTACAAGAGCAAAGTTCTTCCTATTTCTTGTATGTGAACGGCAAACTATTAGCTTCCTGCGGAGAAGTTGAATTTCCTTCTTCTTCCGATATAACCATCTTCGAAGTCAAACCTGCTTGGTGTAATAAGCTCGTGAAATTCACTCCTGACGGAGAAGAGTTGAAGATCGATATGCAGATCGCAAATCGGGACCATAGACTGGGAGGATTTTGGGCGCCCATCCGATTCGGAACTTCTTCCAGTATGGAAAAAACCTGGAATGCGGAAAGATTTTTGGATCTATTCCTAGCGGGAGGACTTTTCTGTATAGGCCTATTAAATCTGATCTATGCAGTTGTGAGAAGGGGAGAGGCAGCCTCCCTATATTTCGGGACTTATTGTCTTATCATGGCTACAAGGGGTCTATTTTCCGGAACTAGGATCATTTCAGAATATCTTGATTTTCTAAAGTACCATCATTATGTAAGAATAGAATACGTTACATTCTACCTTGCAATCCCTGTTTTTTTAAGTTATATACTCTCCGTTTTTCCAAGAGAATTAAAAAGGATCCTGGTGGATCTAGTATGGTGGATCGCTATCGGTGCCTGCATTGTGGTCTTAGTATTCCCTGTCAGAATATTCACGTTCACAATTACGATCTATTATCTGGTCGCATTCCTTGCAGGAACACTCGGATTATTTTCACTTACTAAAGCTTCTTTAAGAAGAAGAAAAGGTGCACTCATTATCCTAGCCGGCTTCGTATTCGTCTATGCTGCAATGATCCATGACATCTTATACGCGACTTTCTATTTGGATACAGGATATTTTACAAATATTGGTGCGTTCGTATTTATAATAGCTCAATCTGTATTCTTATCTATTAGAAGTTCTGAAAGTTTGGACAGACTTTTGGATCTTTCCAGAAATTTGGAAAGAAGGGTAGAAGAAAGGACCAAACAGCTCAGAAATGCTCTCCGTCTCATCCAAAATGATCTGAATGTTGCAAGAGAGATCCAAAAGGGACTCTTAAATCTGGAAGATGCCGCTGAAAAAAAGATAGGGCGGATCAAATTCGGGATTTTACATAAACCTTTGGCGGAAGTAGGAGGAGATCTTTACGATATAGCCGAACTTCCAAGCGGCAAAATACGTATCTTTTTAGCGGATGCGACAGGTCACGGGATACAGGCGGCACTCATTACGATACTGATCCGAAGTGTTTATGAGGATCTAAGATTAAAAGAAGAAAGTCCGGGAAAACTTCTCTCGGCGATCGGCTCTCAGTTCCATGGCAAGTACGGAAATGTGTCCACATTCTTCTCCGCATCCATTTTAGAAATTTCTCCCGATGGAAAAAAACTGACTCTTTCTTTAGCAGGATCTCCTCCGGTTTTGGTCCAAACAAAAGATGAAGAGCATATAATCGAATGCGAAAATCCGTTAGTGGGTCTTCTGGAAAATTTCAATTTCGAAGATAAGGAGATCCAACTCACTCCGGGTTTTAGGATACTTTGTTTTACGGACGGACTCACCGAATCTTCCAGGCTGCCTGGAGATTTTTACGGAATAGAAAGAGTATTGGCTTCAGTCCGAACCGGAGACTCTCAAAGTTTAGAAGAATTATTAAGCGGCATCCAAGAAGATCTATTCAGATTTTTAGGAAGTTCGGAACCTAAGGACGATATACTAGTCTTGGGAATAGAAGACCAACGTTCCTAAGCCGTTAAAACATTTATTCTTTCGGAAAACTTGGATCGTTTTCTAGTTTTATTGTATTCGACCCCGAAAATCATGGTTAGAGAGAAGGTGAACGGGTCCATACTTTTAAGAGTGGATCCCGAAATCGTTACCTTGTAGAGGACCCTATGGCATTCAAGCTCGACGGGGCAAAATTCCCCACCTTGGAAGAGTTGATTACGGCTCTGTATCCATTGTATGCGGACAAGATGAGCGAAGCTGAATTTAGAAAGTACGTTCAAGAGAATGTAAAAGAGGAATAGTATTCCTCTTTTTGCCCCGATCCCTCGGGGCGAATCCTTTCCGTATAAAGTCCTCTTTTGCTTGTCAATTCCAGGGGTTTTCCTTACCCTCTCGGCATGCCTTTTTTTCAGAAAAAATGGAGACTTGCTCCGGCTTGGCGAAGGCCATTATTACTTCTCGCCTCATTCTTAGTTCTTATTATCAAATTTAGATTCTTATTCAGCGAGGACACTCTTTCGGGTTGGAGCCTTCATGCCCAAACCCATTTGGCGGAAATTTACGATTCATTTTTGGATAACGGCCAATCACTCGGCTATGATAGCCGCTGGTTTTCAGGGATGCCGGTATTTTACTTCCAGCCCCCATTCTTCTATTTTATGGTCGCTGTCCTTCATAAGACGGTGTTCTTCTGGTCTTCACTTTCTCTTTCCTTCAATATAGGAGTGCTTCTTTCTATATTACTTTTTACGTATGCGTTTATTAAGTTCAGCCTCTTGCTCCTAAGTGAGACTAACCATAGGGCGAACACCGTGATGCTCGCGATGTCCGGGCTTTTATTCTTCTTCTTATGTGCGGGAGAGGAGCCGTTCGGACTTTCCTTAGTGGGACTATTCAGCGGTTCAGTGACCGGATTTTTCGGATTGGGATGGAGTTTATTAGGTTTTTATTATTTAGAAAAATACAGGACTACCGGAAAATTATCCTCTCTTTCCAAATATCTGGTGGTTAGCGCTTGCGTTTATTATTCCGATCTTCCTTCTTCTTTATTTTATCTGATCTCTCTTTTGATCTATTTTTTATTTTTAGGAGAAGAGCTTGGGAAAAGGGCATTCTCCATCGCATTCTTCCTTCCACTTCTTGTTGCCACGCCTGTTTGGTGGAATTTTCTGAAATATTCTTCCTACCGCGCGGAAACTTTCCCGATGGATACGACTCCAGGTCTAATCTCCATTTTAGGTTCCGAAGCATTGAGACCGATTTGGGAAGGAAGCGGGGTGATTGCCTTCTTATGGAATTTTATCATAGGACTGCATTGGACACAGGTAGTATTCCCTGCTTTGTTCCTATTAGGAATTCGTTCTATTCTAAAACGTAAAATTTTTCCTCCTGCATCCAGATTCGTATTCTTTGCGAGTTTGATCTTTTATTGGATCGGAGTGGATACTTCTCTTTCTAAGTTTTTTCCTGGTCTAGGATTTCCTTGGTATAGAGCATTAGATCTTTCTTTATTATTCTTAACTCTTTCCGGACTGGAAACTGCGGTCCATTTATTAAAGAACAAAACTTCTTCTTTGGCCGCTCAATATTCAGTAGCAGCACTTCTATTTTTTGCATTAGTAAGATTTTTCTTATGGCATCCCGAATTGGAATGGAAGGAGAATACTACATTCTTAAAAGACAGCTTCTCCGCTATGGAGATGAAAGATGTAGAAGTCGCACTTTCGGAACTTCCTAAAGATTCTAAAATTTTTCCGGAAATAGATTCTCATAGAAAATGGGGAGACAGTCCTTTTACTTTAGGTCTATTGATCAGAAGGGCAGGTCATCGAAATCTACTCGGAATGGAAGCGGATGCATCTTTGACTTCTCTTGCTCTTCAACCTTATTTGAGTCGTTATCTTCCTTGGACTGCTTGGAAAAAGAATCCAGGTTACGAAGAGGAACTTTCTTTGGAAGACGCAGGCATAGGTTTACACCGATTTTTGCAGGCGAACGGAACTTCTTATATTATAGGCTCCACTGAAAAACTTTATAAAATTTTAAAATTGAATCCCGCTCGTTTCGAATTACTAAAGGGCTGGGTAAACAGAGAAGGACTACGTACAAATGATTCTCCTTCCGAAACTTACGAGAAAGAATTGGAGAATAAATCTTTCTTATTTCTATTCAAGGTAAAAGATCCGGGGGCGGATATTGCCGTTCTGACGGAAAAACCTTGGGGAGTTGCGGATTATAAGGAACTGAGCGGAGGAAAATCACTTCGTCCAAAAAGATTCTTATATAATACGAACGAAGCGATCCTGCACGAAGGATTAGATGCCGGGATCGTATTCGCTCGGATCGGCAGAAAAGAGATAGAGGCAGTCGGTCCAAACTATAACAAATGGTTCCAAGGCCTGTTGGTTTTAAATGTCCCTAAAGAAGACATAGCTTGGAAGGACGAATTCAAATCCAAATACGGAGATCTGTCTTTTTCGGATAGGAATGAATTTTTAGGAAGATTTTTCCCGGTAAAAGAAAAACCTAAAGAGCCTGTATTATTACCTGAACTTCCGATACTGCCTCGTATTTTTTCGGATGAAGAAGTTTTTGCAGGTCCTGAAATTTCTTCCTTAGGAAAACCGGAACAATCTGCATTAGAAAATCATAATTGTAAACTTATTCGAAGATCTTTTTTTCCTAGTTGGGAAGATGCGGAAGGAGGGATCCTATTCCAAACCCAAAGGAACGAAATTTTGGTCTGTTCTCAAAAACAGAATTCTGATCTGAAATTTTCGAAAGGGAATTCGATCTTCTTAACCATTATTCTTTTCCTTCTGCCTGCATTTTTCATATTCTCGTCCTTTGTGAAAGGAAGGTGGTTTTTCCGTTGATCGTTCCGTACGGCAACAAACCGTACTCTAAACTTCAGTTCGTTTCGAATTCACTTTTAGTGTTATTCGGAAGTATTCTTCTTTTGGGGCTCTGGCAAAAATGGAGCCTCTTTATTTGGGGAAATATTTTTATACATGGCTTAGAAGGTGGATTGGTCGGAGCAATCTGTGATTGGTTTGCAGTTTGGAAAACCTACAAGGCGGTAGAATCGGAAAGTGAAACGATCGCGGAAGAGATCGGTCACTGGGTATCTTCCGATCTGATCAGCGAACATAAACTAAAATCCTACCTGGACGGGATTTTAGATGAACCGGAAAATATCCAAGCGATCAGGGAACTCTTGGATACACATCTAAAAGGTGAAAAAGAAGTCAGAGAATTCCTGAATCTGATCTGGGATAAAATAGAAGAAGATATAGTATTATATGTTTCTAATTTTAAATTCTCCGGCGCTGATAAACAGATCTTACATGAATTAAATAGCCGCAAGGAGATACTTTCCACTGTTCGATTTTTAGTGGGAGAAACCTTGATGAAAGTTTCGGATCATCAAGATTTCGGAGAAAGGGTCCAACGGATCACAAAAGGACTTTCATTTCTCGCAAAACCTTTGATCTGGCTTATCGATCCGCAGAAAAGGATCAAAGAATTCGGAGAAGGTCTGAAGGAAGGAAAAGATTTCGAATCGGAAGAAGAGGAAGTACTATTCGAATTATATTCCATATTTTCGGAATGTGCGGAGTTATACATAGGTTCCTGGAACGAATTGCCTGTCGAGAGAAGAGAAGAAGCCGTCCGTGCCTTGGCGGATTTCGGCAGAGAACAATTGAATCGACTCATCAGCGAAGTAGTTCTCGCTCATAAGGAAGAAATTTCCAGACTGGAAAATTTGAGAGAATACGGACCGATCCGCTCCTTCTTGGAATTCTTAAGTTCTAAAACGAATGAGTCCGTTTCCGAATATGTGGGAGAACAAATCTCTAAAGGGCTGAAATTATTGGAGCCCAAACAATTTAGGGAAAATTTAGAACTGAAAACCAGAAGAGTTTTGGAGAAGATCCGCATCAACGGAAGTTTATTAGGTTTTTTAGTTGGATCTGCAATAGGATGTGTCGTCTTATTATTCGAAGGAAAATTAGGATTATAAACTCTTGCATAATTTGCAGGTTATTGTTTAGTATTCAAGATCATGGAACTAAAGCGGATCTATATTCTTCTACTCTGTGTAGTATTTAGCGGATGTTATTCTAAGACTATCTTCTTCTTCCAGAACATCCGGATGAGACCTCTTCCTCCTCAGGTAGAGCAAAGTTTATATAAACAGAATGAAAAGGGATGTAATGAGAATATCCGTAATATCCTAAAAAGAATTCCTGAAAAAAATCCTACTGCTACTCATATCAGGGATCTGGAGATCTTCCAATATGACCAAGGAATGTTCGATACATGTTATCGGCTCTATTATGGTTTGGAGATCTCTCAATGAAAGTTTTACGATTTGGGACCTTCTTCCTTTTTTTAATTTTATTCTCATACTGCAGCGGCGCTGAAACAATGATCTACCGTGTGGAAAGGATCATACCTGCAAAAGAAAGACCTGTCTTCTCTCCTAAAAGAGTAGAGGGAGAAGATTGTGTTGTCCAAATTTTTCCTTTTATGTTCGCGAGATATGTTCCTGACTTACAAAGCGCATACAACCATGCGATCGAAAAGGCTCCACCAGGAACTCAATCACTTGCATACGGAGAAGTTTATACAAAAGGTTTGTATCTTCCTCCTATCTTTTTATTTCGTTGTATCGTAGTATCCGGGACTCCAAGCTTCGATTAAGGTTCGAAATTAATTTATAGCTAGCTCAGTTTTAAATTTTCGCGAAATACTTTAAATTTGAACTATCTAAGACAGGGTCTGTCTAAAAGTTAATAAGCCCCGAAAAGGGGAAAGGAGATAAAAATGGAAGCGGTAGTTCATAAGGCAAACACGAGAGGAAGAGTGGATTTCGGTTGGTTGAAATCGAATCATACATTTTCTTTCGGAAGCTATATGAATCCGGAAAGGATCAGATTCGGTTCTTTGCGTGTATTGAACGACGATATCGTTGCCCCGGGCAGAGGTTTCGATCCGCATCCTCACCAAGATATGGAAATCATCTCTATACCGATCAAAGGTGCTTTGGAACATAAAGACAGTATCGGAACTTCTGGAGTGATCACCTCCGGAGAAGTGCAGGTAATGTCTGCAGGAACAGGGATCGTTCACTCGGAGTACAATCATTCCGAAATGGATCCTGTGAACTTCTTACAGATTTGGGTGATACCTGATAAAAGAGGTGCACAACCTAGATACGACCAAAGGAGATTCCTTCCGGAAGATAGAAAGAATCGATTCCAAGTGGTGGTATCTCCTAAAGAATCCGCGGAAGGCCTTTGGATCAACCAAAACGCATGGTTCTCTTTAGGGAACGCAGAAGCGGGGAAGGAGCTGCAATACGAGTCCAGGAATAAGAACGGTGGAGTTTACGCTTTTCTAATATCAGGAAAAGTGAATATTAACGGGACCGAACTTTCCACTCGGGATGGGGCGGGTTTTCCAAGAACGGACCTTCTGAAAGTAAACGCTTTGGAAGATTCTGAACTTCTTTTAATGGATGTTCCTGAAATCCAGTAAGGAGCCGCTGAGTTTAGGGAGGGGCACAGAGTTAAAAGAGACGCCGAGATTAGGCACGCAGAGGCGCAAAGTCGCAGAGAGTTTTTAGAAAGGAAATCGAAAAATCTCTTTTGACAATCAATTGGAAATTATCCTCTGCGTCTCGGCGGCTCTGCGTGCGAAAAACGCTGCGGCTCTATTCTTCTCTGCGCCTCTTACTTTAGTTCCCCGGGTTCGATGAAGAAACTTCTGATGGACCCGTCTCTTAATAAACGAATTCCCAATTTTTTACCGATCGAAGTTTCATCCAGGATCTTATGAAGATCATCGATCGTGTGGATCTCTTTCTCATCCAGGCTTATGATCAGATCCCCATTTCGGATCCCCGCGCGATCCGCAGGAGAGCCCGGTTCTAAAGATAAGACCAAGATCCCGGATCCAGAGTCTATCTTGTTCAGGGTTTTGGTGAATGTTGGTATTTTTTGGTTTTGGCCTGCGATGCCTAGGTATCCTCTTTTGACTGCGCCGTTCGTGATTAGACGAGTGATCACATATTCTGCAGTATTTGAGGCCACTGCAAAACAGATCCCTTGGGCAGGTAGAATGATCGCAGTATTGATACCTACAATTCTTCCTTGGAAGTCCACTAATGGTCCTCCTGAATTTCCAGGATTTAAGGCGGCGTCCGTTTGGATCACATTGTCTATCAGACGTCCATTACGGGATCTTAATGTTCTTCCGAGTGCGCTTACCACTCCCGCTGTGACTGTGGACTCGAATCCGTATGGATTTCCGATTGCCACCACCAATTGTCCTACTCTTAGTTTTTTGGAGTCCGTGAAGGTTGAATGAGGAAATAATCCTCCATGAACTTTTAGGACTGCAACATCCGTGTGAGGGTCGTTTCCTACAAGTTCCGCTTCTTTACTGGAACCGTCTGCAAGGTTTGCCTTTATTTTAACTGCGCCATCTACCACATGGCTATTGGTTGCTATAAATCCGTCAGGTGTGAGGAAAAATCCGGAACCGCTTCCACCTTCTCCTTTTTTGTTTGTGACTTGTAGATGAACTACGCTTGGGCCGACAGAGTCGACCGCGTGTATCACGGATTTGGAATAGGCGTCTAAAATTTCCGCCTCATTCGGTCCATGATGATCTTTGGGATGAGAGTTATGCCCGAGAGAAGAAATAAAATCCGCGCTTGTATTTGTGAATAGTACCATAATATTTTTGGACTCCGTGTCCAAAAATAAAGTCCCTAAAAGAGCGGAAATCGGTTTAGAAAAAATGAACTTTCTTTAAACAGACCGACCTTGTTGCTCAAAGCTTATATTTTAATTATTTTTTCCAATCTTCAGGCTTTGGGGATACGGGTTTATAATAAACAGTGGTAGTTCCTTGGGAAAACATTTCAGGCACTGTCCTTCTCCAATTCACAAAATGAGGGGTTTCCAGATGAGACTTACGTTTGGATTCGCTTTCATAAGCTTCTATGATCAGAAATCTGCCTTCGTCTCCATCGTTTTGTAGTAGATCGAATCTAAGAACACCGTTCTCTTTGAGAGATTCTTTGGAAAGTTCACTGCTGATTTCCTGAAATTCTTGGATCCTTTCCGGAAGTATTTTGTAAGAAGAGACTGTAACGATCATAGTCCCCAGTTTCAATATCCGATTTTCTTCTGCCAGAAAAAAAAGATAGATGGAATCCGATTAGAATGAAAGCTTTCCTCTTATGAAAATAAAAACTCCCGTAACGGAGATGCTTGGAATCGATCTGCCCATTATCGGGGCTCCCATGTTTCTCGTTTCATATCCTGATCTAGTTGTTGCAGTTTCCGAAGCCGGAGGCCTTGGAACATTCCCCTCTCAAAACTACAGAACTGTAGAAGAATTAAGAAGAGGTTTGGAAGATATCCGATCCAGGACCAAAAAACCGATCGGCGTGAACTTAATTTTACATAAGGCTCATAATCCTAACTGGGCAAAACATTTAGAAATACTTTTAGAATTCAAAGTAGAATTGATCATCACCAGTTTGGGAAGCCCTCGTTCCATTATCAACGAGGCGAAATCAGTAGGTACAAAAGTTTTCTGTGACGTAACTACATTAAGACATGCGAATCTAGTCGCTAAGTCCGGAGCGGACGCTTTAGTTGCGGTTGCTCAAGGTGCCGGTGGACATGCTGGAAATATTTCTCCTTTCAGTTTATTCCCATATCTTAAAAAAGAGATAGGTCTTCCTGTTCTTGCAGCGGGTGCGATCAGCGGTGGAGCACAAATGGCTGCTGCAATGTCCTTAGGAGCGGATGCAGTTTATATCGGAACAAGACTGATAGCTACTAAAGAGGCTGCTGCTTCTCAAGAATATAAAGAGATGATCGTTCAGTCCGCACCGGAAGAGATCATCTATACAGAAAAAATTTCGGGGATCCCCGCGAACTGGCTGAAACGTTCCGTAGAAAAAGCGGGAGATAATTTCCATAATGAAGGAAGCACCGATATAGACCAGGAATTCAAACGTTGGAGAGATATTTGGTCTGCAGGACACGGAGTGGCTCAGATCGATTCCATTATTCCTGCGGGAGACGTTATAAAAGGTATGGCTGCGGAATACTCGGATATCGTAAATAAGCTCCCTAAACTAGTTTAATATTTTAGAATATTCTAAACCCCCGGTCCCGGGGGTTTTTTGTAAATTTTACTTTTTATCCGAAAAACTTACGGGGATTAGGTGGAATACACCGAATACAAAAACCTGAGCTGCATCCGCGATCTTGAATCCGCCTCTGTCTCCTGCGCGAAAGGAATAGATCCCAACTTCTAAAATATGGATCCCTAAGATCACCCAGCCTAGAGTGAGAATGATCCCATCTAAACTTGGATGTAAATTTACGAGTTGTACGATTCCGCTCAATACTCCCAACCATAAAAGCCAAAATGCAGCTGTGGAAGCCTTGGATATATTATTTACTAAATTCATTCTTTTCCTCTCGAAAAATCGATTCCGAGTATAGCAATTGATACAGAGGTTTTGGTCAAGAAGAAGTTTGGAGATACAGGAATGGACTCACGTAGAGACCAGGAGCCTCTAAGGGTTTTTATTTTTAAAAAACAATGTTCGCTATTTAAAAATGGAACAGAGTTTCTTTGAGTTGGAAACTGCCGCTAAGATGAACTTGGAATGAAAATTCCGAGGAAAACTTGCTTATGAATTGCGAATATGATGATTTTATGATATAGGGAGCCAGGGGTTTCCCACTGACCCGCCTCCACCACCCGAACCTGGGTGGGGGCCGCCTTTTGCCATTAGGGCCCTGAACGTAGAATCCGATTTCCGGTCACTACTCTTCAGGCGCCGGATTCTACTTCTATCTTCTCGTCTTGCTCTGTTTCGTTTAATACAGGGCTTGCGATTTTGTCCAATAGAGACTTTAGAATATCATAATATGGAAACACCTTAGGACCGACCGATTTTCCGAATTTGTTCTCGTAACTGGTCCTAAGTGTGGCTTCTTCATCTCCTCCCATAAAGTAAGAAGAAGAGGCATTTCCTTCCCAAAGGATTTCCTTGGTATCACATTTTTGGATCTGTGCTTGGATGGAAATTTTGATCCCGTCGGAAGACGGACCGAATGTAGCAGGGCTCAACCAAACTAAAAAGGACGGTGTGGACCCTTTCAAAGTTTCCTCTAATTTAAGTGTAAGGACTCCTTGTGATTTTCCGACCGGGAATTTACAGTTTTGGTTTTTACTGGATGGGTCCGGATAAACGATAAATTCCTTATGATGGGCGAGTTCTTGTTCCGCCATGGATTTTACCAAGCTTGCCTCAACCTTGTCCACTTTCGAACTGGAATCGATCGCTACAGTCAGTCTTTTAAATCTGTCCAGAGAAGATTCAAAATTAGGTGCGATCCTAATTTGTTTCACCGCACAATTGGCGAATGAAGTAGAAATTAAAAATAGAAGTATAAGTTTGGATCTCATTTTTTCTTTCCGGTTTTCTTTTTAGGAGCCGCCTTTTTCTTAGCGGCTTTTTTGGCCTTAGGAATAGGAGAAGTTTCCTCTATTACAAATTTGGAAACTGTTGTTTCTGGACCTTCGTCCTCCTCCGGTCCTAAACCCAACGGCACTGCTTCGTCTTCTTCCTGTTTGCGGCTTCTATATGCTAATTCTAAAATTGCAGGAAGTAGAGTAAGAGCGATCAGTAGACAAGCGGCAATACCGATTGTTGCTACTTTTCCGATGGAATGTAGGCCTCTTTGATTCGCAAGAAGTAGTGCACTCCATCCTACCAAAGTGGTCAATGTGGATGCGATCACTGCAGGACCGACCATTGCCATTGCTTTTACTATATCATGATCTTCTCTGAATCTATAATAGATATAGATGCCGTTCTGTATCCCGTATCCTATGATGACCGGAAATACCAGAACATTCATAAAATTTAATTTAAGATCTATGATCGCCATGAGTCCCACGGTGACCAAGAGTCCGAGTAGAAGAGGGATCAAGGAAAGTAGCGCTGGTAAGAATGCCCTATAGAATAGTATCAGGACTATGATCACAAGCACTAAGGTGATAAAGAATGCGGCAACTCCTTCTCTTTTTACGATCATGATGAGCTGAGCAAACAACATCAAACTTCCTGCCGTATCCGTTTGGAATGTATAAGATCTTGCCTGGGCAATATCCTTATAAGGCCTATGCTCCAAGATGGTATCTACTGTTCCCGGCAGGATCTTTATGGAGAGAAGTTTTTCTTTAGAGTAAGTATTCAGTGCGTTTAATAGAATTTTATTTTCCGCAGGAGAATAATTCTCTTTGGTTGGATCTATCTCGGATTCTTTTTGAGTTCCAGTGGAGTAAAGGATCGCATTCAAGGTCCTTCTGGAAATTTTAGGAACTTCTAATCTGCCGATTGCGGCAAAAAATTCCAATAATTTTCCACCATGCCATAAGGCTACCTTAGGATATAGGAATAATAAATGTCCTTTGGATTTGGAGCCTGCAACTTCTTTGAACTGAGAGGAAAAATAATCCGGAACCGCAGTGTAATCGTAAGGTTTAATGGATAAGAACAACTTTGCCTTAGGCAAATATTTTCTCTGCTCAGGCTTTAAGAAGGAAGCTTTTACAGGCTTCATATCTTTAGCAAGTTGGTCCAAAACTTTACGGTTTTCTAATTGTTGAGAATAAGGAGGAACAAAATTCCAAAGAGAAACCACCTGGTCCACGGAACCGGCAATCGACTCAGGGACAGGATTTAAGTAATCGAATACAGCTTCCGATTCTTCCAGACTTTTTACTACGATTGCTTGAGGATCGGAGGAAATATCGAAACGATCCGCTATCTCATCATATAAGTTTACGGATTCCAGATTTTCCACTAAAAGGTTTCTTCCGTTCACATCGAATTGTACTTTTGGGGCAAAAACTCCAAAGAGTAAAACGAGAATTAAGACACTTATCGATAGGATCCCGGGCCTAGAATAAAATTTTCTTAATAAACCGGAAGGTGTTTGTTGTTCCTCATTTAATAGGAAAGCTTTAGATAGGGAAGGGAACCACTTTAAAAGCAGGGCTATCTGTAATGCTGTAACTCCATACATTGCGATTGAGATCAGAATGATCCCGTAAGTTGCGATAATCCCGAACTCGCTGAATCCTCTGAATTCGGAGAATGAAAGAACTACGAATGCGGAAGTAGTGGTCAACGCGGAACTAAAAGATGCGATCCCCGTATGATAGATAGTATCTTTGATCGCTCTTACTATATCTTGTTTTTTAGTAAATTCTTCTCTGAACCTGTATAAAAATTGGATCCCATAGTCTATTCCTAGACCCATCAGAATGGAGCCGATAATACTAGTGATACTATTCAATTGTCCTATGACAAGACCGGTCAATCCGAATGTCATGAGTAATCCGCTGAGCAGGGAGAACAGAAGGATCACTATAAAAAGTGGATTACGGAAAAATAATAAAAGTAGAAGTCCTATTCCTAAGAAGGAAGCGATCCCGATAGGTTTTAACGCTTTCAACAAGGTCTCATAGTCGTCTTGGTTGAGTTTGTAAGCTCCGGTATAACCGGCGTAAATTCCGTCTTCTTCTATCCCTAAAGTTTTTACTAAACCTTGGACTTTTGTATCTATTTTTTCCAAGAACTCGATGTCCACAAAGGAGCCGGTAGGCTTGATGAGGACGATCAACATTCCTTTTTCGGGAGAAATATTATATTCGTCGAATATATCTCTTTTAGCGAGTTTCTGGTATTTGGAGATGATATCGGTGAAGTCAGGATTATATTCTTCGTTGGTAAGTTTGATGAAGAATGGATTTGCTTTTTCTATTTCGTCGTCTATCTTACGTTTTACTCTTTTTCGGATCTCCTTTAGATCTTCCGTTTTTAAGAATAAAGGTAGTCTGTCCTGTAAAAAGGATACATTATATCTATAAGAAACATAACGAACTAATTCTTTGTCTTTTAGAACTTCTGTCGCAAGTTTATCGGAAGCTTTTTTAAGTGCGATCTCTCTGCCTTTATAATAAGAGACATTCTTACGTTTTGCCTCGTCTGCCAGTTCTAATTCTTTTTTCTGGGTTTCTGGATCACCATTACGTTTGGCTTGGAATGCCTTAGTAAGATGTTCCGTCATTCCCTTATCGTCTTTGAATTTAAGAGCTACAGTGTAAAATCCGCTTCCACCGATCATTTCGATCACACGTTTTGTTTGGACAACGGACGGGTTATCCGAAGGAAGAAGCTGCAGATTATCGCTGTTAATGGAAAGTCTGGTGGCTAAAAAACCGGAAATAACCAGGAAGATAAATAGGATTGCGGAAGAAGCGGCCGGTTTGGTTAATACCAACTCGGTCGCTTTAGAAAGAAATTTTCTCATCAGTTCTTAGCTGCTTTTTGTATTAGGGAGATTGTTCCCTTGATTCCGTTTTTCTTAATAGACGGCTCTATGTTTTTAGTGCGGTTGATCTCTGTAGCGAGTTTACCTTCTGTCTCGAAATCGCTGATGTACCAAGCTCCTTCTGATTCGGAAAGTATCCATGCAAACTTGATCTGATCGGAACCCTTATAAAGAATGGAAGAACCGATCCTGGCTTGTTTACCGTTTACGGCAGGTTTGTCGTAAGTGATGTCGATCTTATCAAAATATTTTAATGCGATCGGAAATGCTTTGTTTATAATATACTCGGAGATCGCTTCTTCGAATTCTTTTCTTTCCGCTGCGGAAACTTTATGATCACCGATGAGTTTTTCGGAAAATTTTCCTACATGGATCAAAGCTATGGCCTTGTCATTCTTCTTATAACGGATAAAGCCGATCAATTTTTTAACGGCGGATAACGTCTGCTCGTCTGCCGAAATTTCGGGAGAAGTGGTTTGGGTTTCGTTAGTAGTTTGGGGATCCTGGGCATAAAGAAAACCCGAGGAAAGTAAACAAAACAATAAAATTTGAAATAGTTTCACAGATATTACCTAAGGAAGGATCGATCCGGAAATTTTACAATCAGGTAAAAACAGACTGCATACTGGCCGGACAAATTTACAGTAATGTACGGGGAAGGCTTAAGTCAACGGAAATTAGACTTAATTCGGGCGGAGAAAATCATAGGCTTGGCTTCCACAAGAAAATGATAAAGTTTTCGGTGTTAGGCAAGTTAAGATAAGAGGATGTTTTGCCTTGTACTGCTCCACTAAAATTTGAACAGTATGTTCCTTTGCCAGCTCTGCAGCCCAATCATGATAGCTGATCGGTATTCCAGGGTGAACAGTTTTGAGACTTCTATGACTGTCGGAGGTATCCTTGTTCAGACATGCATGGGTTGCAAACGTATAATTGCCGTGTAGACCTTCTTCCGCATCAAAACAATTTCCGGCTTCTTCCGTATGTTCTATGATGGGTAGAAGATTAAAATAACCCGTTTGGATCTCTTTCATACTTAGAAAGATCCAAGGATGTTCGATCGGAGCGAGAATGCTTACCATAGGATAATTCTCCGGCCAATTGGAATGGGAATAAAAATCCTGAGCGATATGTAACGCCATTCCTAATTTCATCAGCCCAGTAATATGGCTGGTCTCTCTATAAGAGTCGTCCTTTAAGGTCCTAAAACGATCCGCACATCCTAGAATATTATCATTATCGCAATGATATGCGTCATTATTCATGAAGGCTGCATCCGCTCTCAAATTACCTTGGACGATCAACTCCATACAGTCGGCTCTAAGATCCCAATCGGTCTTATTCGCAAATTCGAGAAATGCTTCCTGCGTAATACTAATATGAGTATGCGGGCCCTTCTTCCCAAAAGCTCTTAGGGGAGATAGAGAAGATAAAAAATAAGCGAAAAATCCAAACGCCAAAAATTTTAGAAAAATGAAGTTAGTTTTACTGCTCATATATGTAATCAACCAATTACATATATGAGACCTATGATTTTCGATAAGTACGCAAATAATTACATAATGAAGAAGAAAATATTAGATCCTTCTCCGGGCTTTGGTCGAGACCGAAGTCTATAGACTGTATTCTATTTTTTTAATGTAGGGGATGTGAGGTATTTCGTGTGACCTGAGATCAGGAGCCGTTCTTTTTCCAGTCCCAAATCCCATTAGATTCGAAATATTCCAAATCTTGGACATCGTCCAGATCGGATAATACCGGAAGAAGTCCCACTTGTTTTCTGGCCCATTGTAGTTTTTCCAAACTTCTGGCAAAAACGGTTTCGGTGCTCCATTCTATTCCATGAAAAAGTTCGGGAGTATCCGACTTTAGTCCTACTAAATAATAACCGCCGTCTTTCGCAGGTCCTAAAACCACATCCTTATGATCTAAGATCTGAAACGCTTCCTTTAGATGTAATAGGTCCAGCTCAGGGCAATCACTTCCGATCAATATTGCCGGACCGGAACCATTTTGAAAACAATACAAGAAAGCATTCCTCATCTTCTCCCCTAGATCCTTTCCTTCTTGTTTACGAATAAGCAATGGAGAATGTCCCCAGCTTCCTAGATCGGAAGGATTTGGAAGATAAGAATCGAACCAAAGTACCTTAGGAACATCCAAGTCTTTACATGCGGATCTGGTTTTTTCTACCAAGGCTTGGTATACTTCCAGTGCGGCTTCTTCTCCTATATCCTTGGCTAAACGTGTCTTAACTTTTCCCGGGACTGGGTTTTTCAGAAATATATTCAAGATTGGACCTTTCATTTTTGTCTCCGGGATAATGATCTTAAGGCATCTATTCCTTGGAGGACGTTTTTTCCAAGGATTTACCGAAATAAAGCTATCTTTTGATATGATGGTTTATTAATTAGAACAAGCTCTTTAAATCTAAAGCAATATGAAAAAAATGAAATCTCAGATGTTCATTATTCTATAAGGAGATACTAATGATCTTAAATCTAAAAAGAGGGATTCTACTTATTAGCCTAGGGATCATCCTGACTGGATTAGTCGGGACCGCCTGCGCACCGGGAGGAAAGGACCCATTGATCCCTCTATTCAATTTCGGATACCAATTGGAAAAAAGCAAAACCGGATTTTTTATCATCGTTCCCAAAGGAATTGCACAGTGAAACATCTAAATCGTCGTTCTATACTTCCTAAAGTCGTTCTGGCTTTATTGGTTTTTTTCGGGATCACTGCGGGTGTTCAATTTAATACAGGATCCAAAAAGGAAAAGAATCAATTTCCATTAACATTAAAGTTTAACTTACTTCAACCTTTGCATGCAAATGCAGATGAGTGGGGTTTTGTTCGTCAATCCGCAACATGGGCAAGAGGGAATTCCCTTTTTATGGATGATATCATTGCGGGTATCCAATCCAATGCTCTATTAGTTCTATTAGCGTCCGGTAATACGATAACTGCTACCAATCTCAGACTCGGAGATGGTGGAGGGATTTTTGATGTTCGTTTAACTTTAGCTAATAGCGGAAATGAGTTTCAACCCAGTTCTTCGGTATATACCTCAACAAAAATTTTTTCAAACTATCTTGAGTTAAAAGTGGCAAACACTACAGATGTTGCTCTTCAGTTTTATTGGGATGATAATCCGAGACTTGCAGGAGGAGATGGAGCTTTATTAATTTATAATTTAGCTCGAATTGCTCCATCGGAATGGACCGCGCAAGCAACGATTGAAAGTTATGTTTATATGCCGGATGCGGTTAACGATAGCACTTATAGTAGTCTCTATCCAAACCAAGGTTTGGTCCAAACTTATTCTTGGGCAGGGCCTCTTGGAACTGACTCTGAACTTGGTCTACATGCTCAGAGAGGAAGGGTAATTTTGGAAGAGATGGATAACCAAACGGTCTTCTGCTTTAAAACCGTAGTTCGTTTAGATAAAGATGCAAATTTATTTCCTACGATACCTGCCTTTTCAAGTAAGGCATTATGTCAGCCGGGAAATACTAATGACGAATATTATAAGTTAGCTTATAGCCAGAAGTTAACTGGTAATTTGAATGTAACTGCAAAATCAGGCTGGGAAGAAGGTGCAGTTACATACCCCGCGACTCCTGCGACAGATACGATTTGCGGCCTAACGGCAATAAATTATGGTTTGTTCGATATGAATGGCTTTGTTCGCGATAGGGTTGATAGCTCTGCAATTCCTAGTGATTACGTACCCGCCACTCGAGTGGATGGGCTTTACGGAAGAATTGGTTCTACGGGAAAAAGTGGTAGTGGAGATGGACATAGCGTAAAATGGGACGATACAAGTAAATCCACAATTGATGCATTAGATACTGTAGTAAATTTTAAGGCATCGGAAGAGAATGTTGGATCAGTAATCCCGGTAAATTAATTCAAATCTCTTTTATTCTCCTTTTTCCAAAAACCCCCGGATCTCGGGGGTTTTTTATTGCCCGGAAACATTTTTTACCTTATTACATATTTAGAAGATAGAGGATTCGAAAAATGAAACAAGGATCGGACATCAAATTCGTTTATACAATATACATTGCCGCCAGTCCGGAAAAAGTTTGGGAGGCTCTGACCGGTTCAGAATATTCACAAAAATATTGGTTCGGAAGTAAGATAGAAGGGGATTGGAAGGTAGGAGGAGGGTTTAAGTTCCTAGATCCGAATGGAGAACTTTTGGTGATAGGTAAAATCCTGAAATGCGAAAAACCGCATATACTTTCTTATACCTGGGAGCTTCCTCCTACATTCAAATCCATTCCGCCTGAATTGAAAGCTAGACTGGATAAATCCAAAGAGCCGACTCGAGTGACTTATTCTTTAAAACAAATGAAAGATCTTACAAGGCTTACACTTCTTCATGAAGATCTTTTGCCTGAGGATTTTATAGAAAATCCGGATACTTTTGTGGGATTGAATAACGGTTGGCCTGCAATTTTTTCCTCACTCAAAAGTTTACTTGAGACGGGAAAGGCTTTGCAGTTCTAATTTCATTTAGGTAAACTTCTCCGCTATAAACGATCTATTCAAGCGGAGAAGTAGTAGAAGGTATCGATTAAGCGGCTTTGCTGCGGATCTCTTTTACCGGATCAATATCCTTCCATTCCGCAAATAAATGTCTCTGAGACAAAAACCATGCGAGTGAAAGTGCTCCGAATCCTGCTGTGATAAATGCAGTCCCGGTAGAAACCCCTAAAACAAAAGTAGTCCCTACCAAAAGTGCGATACGGATCGGTTCCAGATATAAGGTCCAACGTTTCAAATCTAAGATCCCTCCTACGGTCGTTAAGGAGAATATACTAAAGAAGAAGATCAGATACAATAATCCTGTCGGGATCGAATGTATTTTTACGAGCATTGAGAATGTTCCGACCAGTGTAAGGACAAACCAAGTCACTGCATATGTTGTTAAACTCTTGGAGAGAGATACATCATATTTTTTGAATGTTTTTTCATCCACTTCAGGGATAGGATATTGTCCTCCTAATTCCTTGGGTCTCCATCCTGGCATTGCTAAGAACGCTTTGATCTTATCCGACCAACGAGGGCTTTGTTTTGCCTGCTCCCACATTTCCACCCAATAATGAACGTTTGCCCATAATGGATTGAAGCTGCGAAGAGGTTTGACTGTTCCGTAAACAGGAGTTTCTTCTTCCGCTTGGAAGGTTCCGAACCATCTGTCAAAAACGATCAATGTTCCTCCGTGGTTTCTATCTATATATTTAGGATTGATACCGTGATGAACTCTATGGTGGGAAGGTGTATTGAATACTGCCTCGAACCATTTTGGGAATTTATCGATCGCTTTTGTATGGATCCAGAATTGATAGATCAAATTTAATTGTCCGTTTAGGACCATCACGATAGGAGAAAATCCTATGATCGCCAAAGGAATATAGAAGATCCAAGTAAATAGTCCGTGAAAACTTGCCTGGCGTAATGCAACAGTGAGATTATATTCTTCACTTTGATGATGGACCACATGTCCTGCCCAAAGAAAATTCACTTCATGACTCAATCTATGCAGCCAATAATAAGCTAGATCATACATGACAAAGCAGCTGACCCAAACTCCTATAACAATTATCCAAGCCCAGGTAGAAGCGGAAAGTCCTAATACTTCGGAAGAAGGCATCCAAGAAACTGGTTCACTCGGCCAAGAAGGAAGATTGAATATTTTCCAATTCTCATATACCCAAAGATATGCGAAGAATGTGATCGTCTTAAAAATGATCCCGAAAATCTGACTAGCGATCCCAGCACTTAGATCGTTGATGGAATCGTTCAGACGATAAAGTTTTCTTTTATGATACCAGGAGAATGCGAGTTCTAACCCGATCAGCAAGAAGAAGAACGGAATTGCGATTGTGATAAGATTTATTTTTTCCATAATACAAGCCGGTTAACTTCTATCATTCCTCGTTCCATAACTAGGTCAATCTAAAACTAAAACGAACTCCAAATCGAAAATTCTTTACCTATCAATTGTGTGAAAAAAACTAACTCGTTCGTGGTATGCAGGTTGACTAAAACTTAAACGATGTCGTAGTTCCTACCTTATGGCTGTTTCAAAATGGATGATTTATGGAGCGAATGGTTACACGGGAGAACTCATCGCAAGAAGAGCGGTGTCTCGGGGTTTAAAACCTGTGCTCGCAGGAAGAAGCCGGAGCAAAATAGAAGAACTCGCAAATGAACTGCGTTTAGAATATAAAATTTTCGACTTAAACAACCCGAACGAGGTCGGCACGAATATCCAAGGATTCCAACTTGTGCTTCACTGCGCAGGGCCCTTCATCCAAACTTCTGTTCCGATGGCAAAGGTATGTATTTCTAAAAAGGTTCATTATCTGGATATCACAGGAGAAATCCCGGTGTATGAATCTTTACAATCTTTAGGAGAAGAAGCGGAGAAAGCGGGGGTTCTTCTTTTGCCCGGGGTCGGTTTTGATATCGTTCCTACGGATTGTTTAGCTGCTTCTTTGAAAGAATCTCTTTCTAAGCCTAAGTTTTTGGAACTTGCGTTTGTTGGATTGAGTGAAGTCTCTCCGGGTACGATGAAAAGTGCTCTCGCTCAATTGCCTTACGGTTCCAAGATCAGAAAGGACGGACAGATGGTTGGGGTTCCTCATCTGAGTAGATCAAGAGAAGTCATCGCGGGTGGGAAAACCTATAAGGTGTATGGAATTCCTTGGGGAGATGTTTTTACCGCTTATATTTCTACAGGTATTCCAAATATAGATGTGTATACTGATATTCCTTCCGGACAAGTGAATGCGTTACGCTATTTTAAGCCGATCATTTCTTTATTAAAAATTCCTTTTGTATTAAAAGGAGTCCAGGCGCTGGTGGGAAAAACGATCAAAGGTCCTGGAGAAAGAACAAGGACCCTGGTCAAAACGACTGTATGGGGAGAAGTTCGATCGGAAGAAGGAAAAAGATCCACCAAAGTTTTAGAATGTAAAGAAGGTTACGAATTCACTGTCGAATCTTCTCTCGCTGCAGTTTCTAAGGTACTTTCCGGAAAAGGCGGAAAAGGATTTAAGACCCCGAGTCTTGCATTCGGTTCAGAATTCGTTTTAGAAATTCCGGGATCTAAATGGAAAGATATTCCAAATTGAATAGAAGTCTCCTTATTTCCTTTTAGAATTTATTCTTTACATACTTCTTCCTATTTTTAGATTACAAAGCTGTATATCATGTCTTATTTTCTTAAGAGTATATTATCATTTTTTTTAATATTTCTTATCTCTTGTACATCCATCAAGGTGCATATTCCTAAAACTCTTTCAGGTGCTCATGAGATCCAAGAACACTGGATGGAGGTAAGGTCCGGTGCTCCGGATTATGATTCTAAGGATCCTGATTTCGAGGTGGAGTTTCCAAATGAAGATCCTTCCCGCTTTGTATATTACGAGGATGGATTCACTTCTTGGACCGGATGGGGAAAGGATTATGAGAATTTATACGGACCAATTTCCAAACTGATCCGAAAGGAATTGAACGATCATAAGGAAGAATATCCGGGAAAACATAAGATCATCATCCAAAAGTTCAAATTAGAGTCCATTGATCATTGCGGTTACAACCAAGTGAATGTGGAGATGGAAGCGGATATAATCTCTTCCGGGAAATCCTGGCATTACCAATTCAAAGACGGGATAGATTCCGGTGCCACAGATTGTATGGCGACTTTTGCAACGCTTCCTATTCTACTCGGATGGATTATTTATCTTCCTTATTTGGGACATAGAGGAAGCAGAGAAGATCAATTAAACCAAATGGGCAGGGTGGCTCTTTTGGATTTTATGGAAGAGATCAAAAAACATTCCATAGATGCTAAACGGATCTCGAACAAAAAAAGGTAATAAGTAAGATGAAACGGAAAATCCTAATATTCTTACTTGCCTGTGCGACCTTTCAATCCTGTTATTATTCCACCGAAAAAAGATACACAGTTGCACAACCTTTCGAGCCGAACGACCAAATGTATTTTGATGAGGAAAATCCCCAGTTCGAAGAAGGTAAACCTTATTCGGTATTGGATTTTATAGGAAGTTGGATCTGGATCGATAGTTTGTTCTCAAAGGTCATGATCTGGGACCGCAGGATGCAAAATCATAAGTTTTCTTTCGAAACGAAAAAGTATCTCATGGATTATATCAGGGATAATAATCTGAAAGATGTTAAGGTGCGATTTAATCAGTATGCTCCTATAAGTGATTTCAAAAGGCTTTGGGATTCTAAATCGGTAAATCCGATTTTAAAATGGACCATAGGTTTGTATGCCTATGTGGTGTACGATGTACTTTTTATAGGTCGTATTTTTGGAGGAGATCATTATAATCCTTACTCTAATACGATCCATGTCTATTCGGATATTCCGGCGGTAGTGATCCATGAAGGCGGTCACTCCAAAGACTTTGCCCAAAGGGAATATCGTTCCTTATACGCGTTAGGTTATGCGGTTCCGATCGTTGGGGCCTTCTACCCTGAAGCGAGAGCTTCCGACGATGCGATCAGATACTTTAGATATCTCTGTGACAAAACGGAAGAAATGACGGCGTATCGCACATTGTACCCTGCCTACGGATCTTATGTGGGAGGCGGGGTCTCTAAGTTACTTCCAAGTTCTCCTTATCTAGCCTTATATACTTATTCTATTATAGCAGCTGCGGCCAGCACGGGTCATGTAGTCGGCTATGTTCGCCAAAAACAAGCGGAGAAGGAATGGGTTCCGAAAGAGTGTATGATCGCGGCAGAGCTGGAGAAGAAAAAATAATTATTCTTTTAGATCCTTTTGGATCATATCTTCCAAAATTTTTCCTGCCCTCGAATTCATATGAATTCCATCCGTCATAAAAATAAGATCGGACTGATCTGAAATTTTATCCCAAGATTGAAATAGACCGAAATGTTTGAATATGATCCAATACATTTTCATAATATTGCGGGAATACGTATTTCCGGTTCGATTAGGTCTGTTCTTTAGATCTGCGACTAAGGTCTCATTCAGAGGAATATAATAGGAATTGGATTCTTTCGCGATATTTCGTATGATATTGGAATAAGTGATGGATTGTTTCAGAGGAGTGCTGTCTAAGGATTCTCCTAATACGGGGATCGAGATCAAATGGATTTTGGCATTTGTCTCCGCCTTTAAGAGAGATACTATCTTTCTCAGATTTTTTTCATAAGTAGAGATAGTTGGAACTTCCGGAAGATTCCAGAGAGAATGATATCCTTCGTATTCTTCTTCATTTAAAGAAGCTTTCGCATCGTTTGTGCCGATCAAAATAAAAATATGTTCCGGAGCCAGCCGGATCGTATCGTCTAATTTTTCCAATATTTGGTACGTTAGGCGGCTATTGATCCCTTCGTTCACGAAAGTGAATTTTTTAAGATTAGGCTCTTCGGATAAACTTTGAACGTAATTATGGCTTACTGTCCCGTGGGTTATACTATCTCCTAAAAAGACTACGAACCTTTTGGGAGTCCTATCTTCCGATTTTAAGAACGAATCCAAATTATTCTCAGGGACCTTGTATGCGGAGATGATCGTATAAATTATCGAACCGATAAAATAGAGAATGATGATGATCAGAAAAGAATAAATAGATCGTTTCATATTTTCCGAAAACCTTCCTTTGGAACTTTCGACTGTATAGCAAAATATATTGCATGGACGAACATTCGCAAAGCACGCGAACTTGTGGGCATGTCCGAACATTCGCAAAACCACCACACATCTGCTTTAGGCTTTTTCCTCGAATTTCCCATTAAATTAGATTTCTTTTCCAACACTTCGATTAATATTTTAATAAAATGTATAATATTTGAACATTGATAAATGATCGGTATAAAAAATAAGCGCATAATTTAATTTCTGCTTGTTTATTAACGCCAAAATTAGTCTCCTTCAGATAGATGGGAGGAGGATTTTATGCTCCTGACTAATTACCAAACGGATTCTTTTTACGACGAAATGTTCTCTGAAGAGGGGGGGATTCGCCAGAGTTATCATATCTTAAAATCCAGGATAGAAGGCATGGATGATAAGGAGCTTTTGAAACGGAAAGCTTCCGCAGAGAAGGCACTTCTTTCCTTGGGTATCACTTTTAATGTGTACGGGGATGAGGAAGAAGAAGAGAGGATCATGCCTTTCGATATTATTCCTCGCATAGTAACTTCTTTCGAATGGAAAAAAATGGAAGAAGGTCTTAAACAAAGGATACGTGCACTAAATCTTTTCATCCAAGATATATACGGAGATGAGAAGATCATCAAGGACGGAGTGATCCCTGCTGAGATCGTTTATAGTAGTTCCGGTTATTTAAAAGAATGTAAAGGGATCAAACCTCCTAAGGGGATCTGGATCCATATTACCGGAACGGATCTTGTGCGGGACGGGGACGGGCGGATGTTGGTCCTGGAGGATAATCTTCGTTGTCCTTCCGGAGTTTCTTATGTATTAGAAAATCGTGAAGTGATGAAAAAGACTTTCCCGGAACTTTTTGCGAGTCTTTCGGTTAGGCCTATCTATGATTATCCGATCCGACTCCGCGGGATGCTGGAACATCTTTCCGATAAACCGAATCCGAATATCGGGGTCCTGACTCCCGGTATCTATAACTCAGCTTATTATGAGCATAGTTTTCTTGCATCTCGTATGGGAGTTCCTTTGGTAGAAGGCACCGATCTTACCGTAAGAGATGATAAATTATATATGAGAACCACCAAGGGCCTGAAACAAGTGGATGTTCTCTACAGAAGGATAGACGATACATTCATGGATCCTAAAACTTTCCGTAAGGATTCTCTTTTGGGTGTTCCAGGTATATTCGAAGTATTTAAAAAAGGAAATGTTGCATTAGCGAATGCACCCGGCACGGGAGTTGCCGACGATAAGGTAATCTATTCTTATGTTCCCGATTTTATTAAGTATTATCTGGGAGAAGAGCCTATTATTCCGAATGTTCCTACTTATCTATGTTCCAGGGAGAAGGACCTGAAATATGTCTGTGAGAATATCGGAAACCTAGTCGTAAAAGCGGCTAACGGAGCGGGCGGATATGGAATGATCATAGGACCCGTTGCGAGCGAAAAAGAAAAAGAGGAATTCGTAGAGAAAGTAAAAGCGGATCCTCGCAATTATATCGCCCAGCCTGTTTTGAGTTTATCCAGGATCCCCACATTGATCGAGGATAAATTAGAAGGAAGACATGTGGATCTAAGACCTTTTATCTTATACGGAGAAGAGATCTATGTGATGCCCGGAGGTTTGACTAGAGTTGCACTACGAAGAGGTTCCTTAGTTGTGAATTCATCCCAAGGCGGCGGCTCTAAAGATACTTGGGTGATGGGTTAATATCAAAAAAAGAAGAAGAACTGGCAATCAGGGGAATATCCCAAGCGGAACCGAAAAACATCATAAAACTAGAGAGGTTTCCTAATGCTAAGCCGAGTCGCTGAATCCGTATACTGGATGAATCGTTATATGGAAAGGGCCGAGAATTATTCACGCTTTTTGGATGTGAATTTTCAACTTTCCTTAGATTTGAACGAGGACTCCAACAGACAATGGATGCCTTTGGTGTATACCACCGGAGATAATGAATTATTTTCCAGAAAGTATAATACTCCAAGCAAAGAGAATGTGATCCATTTTATGAGTTTGGATACTGAAAATCCGAACTCTATCATGAATTGTTTGATCCGCGCCAGAGAAAATGCAAGGACCATCCGAGAAAATATTTCCACTCCTATGTGGGAAGTGATCAACGAATTCTATCTTACTATCAAATCCAAAAAAAAATTCGAAGAATCTGACATGCCCGGGATCGCCGAATTTTTCAAAGCGATCCGAAACCAGTGTTTATTATTTTACGGTTGTCAGGAAGCCACAATCTCCCACGACGAAGTTTGGCATTTCGCATTACTCGGAAGATTGCTGGAAAGAGCGGATAAGACCACACGTATCTTAGATATGAAATATTTTATACTTCTTCCTTCTAGAGAAGAAGTTGGATCCACTTTGGATCTGATCCAATGGCTTTCTCTTTTGAAGTCCGCGAGCGCTCATGAGATGTTCAACCGTTTTTACACAAGGATCACTCCTAAAAATATAGCGGAGTTCTTGATCTTGGATAAAATTTTTCCGAGAGCGATACGTTTCTGTTTATCTAAGACATTCGATAGTCTTAAAATTTTAAGCGGGACCGAGAAAGATAGTTATGGGGACGAAACGGAGAAGAGAGTGGGTGTTCTTCTTTCAGAGATGAATTATGCATCCATAGACGAAATTTTTTCTTCAGGAATGCATGAGTATTTGGACCAATTGCAGGTGAGATTGAACGGGATCGCCGCTCAATTGGACGAGACCTATTTTAGGAATTGATCATGTCCCTATTAGTTTCTCTCACTCACGAAACTTCTTATGAGTATGACAGGCCTGTTGCGCTATCTCCTCATATCATTCGATTGAGACCGGCACCTCATTCCAGGACAAGAATTGTTTCTTATTCTCTATTGGTGGAACCTTCCGAACAATTTTTGAACTGGCAGCAGGATCCTTTCGGAAATTACCAGGCAAGATTGGTATTTCCTAAGAAGACTGAAAAATTAAAAATACTAGTGGATCTGGTTGCCGAGATACAAGTTATCAATCCGTTCGATTTTTTCTTGGAGCCCGACGCAGAAGAGACTCCGTTTATTTATTCGGATGCTTTGAGAAAGGAACTTCTTCCTTACCTAAGCGCAACGGATGGTAGTAACGCTCTCGCTAATTATATTTCATCTTTAAGAAAAGACGGAATTTTAAGATCGAAACGCACCGTAGACTTTTTGGTAGGACTCAATCAAAGAGTGTACCAGGACATTTCTTATGTGATCCGAATGGAACCGGGTGTCCAGACCTGCACGGAAACTTTGGAAAGAAGATCAGGTTCCTGCAGAGATTCCGCATTTTTACTCGTTCAAATTTTAAGACATATAGGTCTCGCATCCAGATTTGTTTCCGGTTATTTGATCCAATTGAAACCGGACGAGGTCTCTATCCATGGACCTTCCGGAGCTAAGGAAGATTTTACGGATCTTCATGCATGGGCGGAGGTGTTCCTACCGGGTGCAGGCTGGGTGGGTTTGGATCCTACTTCAGGTTTGTTTGCAGGAGAAGGTCATATTCCTTTAGCGGCAGTTCCTGAACCCGGAAGCGCTTCTCCGGTATTCGGGTATTCGGACCCTGCCGAATCCAAGTTTGGATTCAGAATGGAAGTGAAACGATTCCAGGAATCTCCTCGAGTTACTAAACCTTATACGGATCCGACCTGGGATAGAGTTCTGAAACTCGGAAAGGATCTGGATACTAGATGCAAAAAAAATGATATTCGTGTTTCGATAGGCGGGGAGCCTACTTTTATTTCCGACAGCTCCAGGCAGGATCCTCAGTGGAATACTCTCGCACTCGGAAAAGAAAAACTAGAGTTAGGCGAAACTCTTCTCACTAAACTTCGTAAAAAATTTTCACCCGGTTCTTTGGTCCAGGTGACTCAAGGTAAATGGTATCCCGGAGAACCTTTGCCTCGCTGGTCCTTGAATGTTTTTTGGAGAAAAGACGGGGAGTCCTTATGGAAAAACGAAGGATTATTCTCTTCTTCCTCTGAAAAAGAAAAACAGGATTTAGATCAGGAATTAAAATTTTCCGAGAAATTCGGAGAAGAAGTCTGCAAAACCTTGGGAATTTCTCCCAAACATATGGTTTCCTTATATGAGGACGGTTTCTATTATTTATGGAAAGAGGGTCAACTTCCGGAATGGAAGGACCCTAAGAGCGAAGATTTTAACCCCGAAGACTTTTCTTTCGAGGCTTTGGAAAGGAAGAAGGTCCTCTCCTTGGTGGATAGAGACTTCAAACTTAAAAAAGCGATCGCAATCCCATTACAATTTAATTATACAAAATCGGAATGGGAAAGTTCCGAGTGGAAATACAAAAGAGAAAGATTATATCTGATCCCTGGAGACGGCCCTGCAGGTTTTAGATTACCGTTCTCTTCTATCTCCGAAAATTTCAGGCCGAATGCGGTCCTTACGGATCTTTCTAAGAGTAAAAAATTAAGTTCCCGAAAAGATCTGGATTCAGTGTTAGAAAAAAGATCTTCTAAAGAACCTAAATTTTTTTCAGCCGGAAAAGAACTTCCGATCCGAACTACTTTAGTTATTGAGCCGAGGTTTGGTTCTATACATGTATTTTTACCTCCGGTAGAAGGTTTAGAACCTTGGATGGATCTGATCTCTTCTCTGGAATTTGCTTCCGAAAAAGCGGATGTAAAGATCGTATTGGAAGGTTATGAACCTCCTTCCGATTCCAGGTTAGGCCTATTTCGGATAACGCCGGATCCGGGAGTTTTGGAAGTAAATTTACACCCTTCTTCTAATTTTAAAGAGCTGGAAGAAAAGACACGTATCTTATACGAAGAAGCAAAGGAGTTAGGCCTAAGTGCCGAAAAATTCCTGATAGATGGAAGGCATACCGGAACAGGAGGAGGGAATCATATCACTGTAGGCGCAATGTCTCCGGAAGACAGTCCATTCTTACGAAGACCGGACCTTCTGCGCAGCTTAGTAAGTTATTGGCAGCATCATCCTTCTCTTTCTTATCTTTTTTCAGGTCTGTTTATCGGTCCTACTTCCCAGGCTCCTCGTTTGGATGAGGGCAGGGACGAAATATTATACGAATATGAATTAGCTTCTTCTCAATTAGATAAAATTAAAGGATCAAATCCTTGGCTCATTGACCGTTTGTTCCGGAACCTGCTTGTGGATCTAACAGGAAATACTCATAGAGCTGAAATTTCTATAGATAAACTTTACCCTCCTATGGGTTCTCGTTTGGGTCTTGTGGAGTTAAGAGGATTCGAAATGCCTCCTCATTATAAAATGAGTGTGGTACAACAACTTTTGGTTCTTTCTTTGATTTGCAGATTTTGGGAAAAACCTTATGTGCAATCTCCTATCCATTGGGGAACGGAGCTGCATGATCGTTTTCTTCTTCCTCATTTTGTTTGGGCCGATTTTAAAGATGTTCTGAAAGATCTGAAAGAACACGGGTTTGCATTCCAAGAGGAAGAGTTCCTTCCATTTTTCGAATTTCGCTTTCCTGTATATGGTACGACCCAAAGAGAAGAAGTATTCTTAGAACTTAGAATGGCATTGGAGCCTTGGAATGTTCTTGGAGAAGAGTCTTCTTCTTTCGGAACTTCCAGAGCAGTAGATTCTGCATTAGAAAGATTGCAAGTAAAGGTAGAAGGCTGGAGTGATCGTTATCTTTTGAGTTGTAATGGTTACAAAGTTCCGCTCAAAGGCACAGGCAGGAAGGGAGAAGCAGTTTCAGGAATTCGATTCAAGGCTTGGAATCCTGTGTTCACTTTGCATCCGAATCTTCCGGTCCATACTCCTTTGGTGTTTGATGTTTGGGATACTTGGTCTTCTCGTCCTTTAGGCGGCTGTCGTTATTATGTTTCTCATCCTGGCGGAAGATCTTACGATACCTTCCCGGTGAATTCTTATGAAGCTGAGTCTCGCAGGATCTCCAGATTTTTAGCGGATGGTCATTCTGCATTAGATGGTTCCGAGCCTAAACGATTGAAGCACGCGAGTGGCTATACAATGGACCTTCGGTGGGTTGAATAATTAGTATTTATCAAACTCAGTTTGTGAGAACAGATCTCAAAAACAGTTGCAACCAGTTCTAGAAAAATAATTCTGATTCTCAAGATAAAGAGCCCAGTTTCGAGGGAACTATGCGACAAAACAATTCTGTTAGAAGCGGACGATTCGGCAGGTTTTTCCGGATTAAAAAGCTGATCCTTACCGCTTGGATCATTTTAAGTATCTTATTACTTTCTATTTTCATTTCTTGTTCTCATAAAAACTCCGCATCGGGTGCGGCGAATACGAACGGATATCTCTACCAGATGTTCAATTCATTCGATCCTAGATCCCTTTTGCAGAATTTAGGAAATAATATAATTCCCCCACTGTTTGTGAATTTGAAATCAAGCAGTGATGCTCTCGTTGCCGCAACTGACGATCTTTGCGCTTCCGATTCTTTATCCGCGGCACAAGCAGCATGGGTCGCTCATAAATCTGATCTGAAAAAAGTAGAGCCTTTTCGTTTTGGAACCACTCTCGCTTACTTTACTCGGATGGATCCTTTCTTGATCAATTATCTAACCGAGTCTTCTCCTAATACAGGTGAGTTGGATGATTTAGATGTAATTACAACCGGGGACATTTCGGACGCACAACAAGCTATAGGTCAGATGAAAAACAAGGCCAAAGGTATTAGTGCGATAGAATATATTCTTTTTAGCAGAGCCGGAGCGAATAGGGGAACTGCACCAAGTTGTGGTGTCGATTTTTCTAATGCTCCAGATGGAAGAGCGGCACTTTTGAGAGCATTGGTCTTAGAATACAGCGGGCATGTGCAGAATGTGACTGATGCCTGGAAGGTGAGCGGGACAAATCCTCTTGGGACTCAACTTGCAACTGCCGGTAACGGAACTTCTGCTACCTTTCCAAGTTCGGGTATCGCGTTAGATGTCGTTTTATCATCCGCAATCCAACTTTTAAGTATCATGAAAGACGGAAAACTGGAAATTCCGGAAGGTCTTTCCGGAGGCGGGAATGGTTCTTCTCCTAACTCCGACCGAGCGGAGTCCAGATTTTCAGGACGGTCTTTCGATAACTTAATAGATAATTTAAGTACTTTTAAAGCGATTTATACCGGAAACGGAACTGGGGCAGGGCTTAAAGATTACGTAAAATTTTATAGTCCTGATTTGGCCGAAGAGATAGATGGAGAGATCGCGGAACTGGAAGAACATTTAGGTGATATTACTCCTTCAACCTCTAATCCACCTGCTGCGTGGGGAAGTGCTAATGCCACGAATTTTACAGCGATCAAATCGAGTATCAATGACTTAAGCGAATTATTAAAAATTCTGAACACTGAACTGGCTGCTCTTACGGGCTCGAGTCCGGTTTCAGGCGGACCGGGAGGGGACGGAGATTGATGTTCCAAAAACGATTCCGTTCTTCTCTCATTTTAAGTATTTTCATTTTTTCTAATTCTTTTCTTTTCTCCCAGCCCAATGGAAACACTGGGACGAACGGAACTTCTTCGGATTCCGAACAAGAAGATCCTTCTAAAAAGGAAACATCCAAACAAGAAGAAACTCTTGCGGAGAAAAAAAGAAGATTTTTAGAAAGCGGTCAGATCAATGTGATCGGTGCCAAGGATGATGATATTAAGAAGATCCCAGGTTCCGCGAGTGTGATCGGTAAAAAGATCTTAAAAGAAACGAATCCGATCGATTCTATGGAAGCTTTGCGCAGGGTTCCCGGAGCTACGATCCGTTACCAAGACGCGGTTGGTCTTACTCCGAATATCGCATTCAGAGGTGTGAGTAACGAAGAATCTAGAAAAACTTTGATCTTAGAAGACGGTGTTTTCACTTCTTTAAGTCCTTACGGACAACCTGAAAGTTATTTTGTGCCTCATATAGATAGAATGGAAAGAGTGGAGGTCGTGAAAGGTTCGGGCTCCATTCTTTTTGGACCGACCACTTTGGGCGGTATCGTCAACTATGTGACACGAAAACCTCCTGAAAAACCTACGTTTAGTGCGAAGGTGATCGGAGGAATGAACGGTTATGCTTCCAGTCTGATGCAGTATGGCGGGACCAACCAAACCACGAATACCGGTTATGATATTTCTTATATGCATAACCAAGGAAATGGTTTTAGGGACTACCAAGGTTTTAGAGTGAACGATCTGAACCTGAAGTTGATCCAGAAATTAGGGGAGAAGGATTCCGTTTTTCTAAAATACCAGTCTTATCAACAAGAGGCTCAATCTACTTATTTGGGATTGACCCAAGGTTTGTATTGGAAAAATCCAAGGATCAATCCTGCCAGATACGACCAAAAGTCCATAGATAGGCAGGCTGCGGTGATTGGCCATGATCATACTTTTAATGAAAATTGGAAGATGATCACAAGAGCCTATTGGACCAATGTGGGATTCTTATTTCGCCAAGAATCTTATTCTTATAATAATTTAACTGAATTCGGTTTTCCTGCAAGGCCTCCAGAGAATGCTTTTGGTGTTTACGCTCCGGATATTATCGGTAACCAGCCGGGAGATGTGATTTATATGTTAAATTCCACTCCTAACAGACATTCTTTCTTTAAGACAGGCGGTCTGGAATCCAAGGTAGAGGGTAAATTTAATACATTCGGTTTGGATCATGAGATCGCTTTTGGTGCGAGAATGCATTACGAATCCGTAAATGCAGCGAATAATGTATTTCCTTATCCGACTCTTACAAAAGGGATTACCACCCAACAACAAAATCGTAATGCGAGAGCTTACGCTTTATATGTGCAGGACTCTATCAAACTTACTGATAAGTTCAAGGTAATACCCGGAGTTCGTTACGAACATATTTTCCAAGGAGTATATACTCATAGAAGGCTTGCGACTTCGGATGATGTTACTAAGGGATATGCGAATACTGTTGGTCAATCCATGTTAGTAAATGATGCAAATGAAACTTATACTAAGGTAGTTCTACCTGGAATAGGGCTTACATTTGATATTACCGAAAAGTTTATCTGGTTTGCGGGTGCTCACACTGCATTTTCTCCACCTACATTCTCCACCGTTCAAAATCCTGCATTAGGTTTAGGTTATAAACTCAGTGCGGAAAGATCCAATAATTACGAGACGGGTTTCAGGGGAAATATAACCCGCTACTTCTACACTCAGGTCAGTACATACGCATTATATTTTTCGAATCAAATCGTAAATACGAACGAAGCAGGTTCCGGCTTAGGAGCCGTCCCGATCAATGCGGGAAGATCGGTGAATAGAGGAGTAGAGAGTAATTTTGTTTTCGACTTCGGAAAATTTGCGGAATCCAGATGGGAAATTCCCCTGGAATTTACTTATTCCTATACAAAAGCGATCTCTACTACTTACATTCCTGTCGGGACGATACAAAATGCAGATGGTACTGTGAGTATCACGAACCAACCTTTGTATGCGGTTAACTCCGCGGGAAACTTGATCAAGGTGAACACAAACGGAAACTATCTACCTTACGTTCCTATGAATGTTTTTATAGGTGCGATCGGAGTGAAAAGCCCGTCCGGATTTTATGCCAGAGTGGAGTATCAATATTTCGACAAACAATATTCCGACCTTCAGAATACTAAAAACCAAAGTACGGACGGAAGCCAAGGTGTTGTTCCTGCATATGGAATTTGGAATGCAGACTTCGGGTATGAGGCCCCTGGAGGAAGATGGTCCATCTTCGTGAACGGAAAAAATTTAGAAGATAGAGTGTATATCTCAGGAAGACTTCCTGTCGGGATCCAACAAGGGCCGTACAGACAAATCAATATCGGGGCTACTTTAAAGCTGGATTAAAATCGGACGGGAGATGAAAATGTCTCTCGGAAGATGAATCAGAGAACTTCCCAAGCAGCAAATCTTCTTTCCGGATATAAACCTGCTCCGGGAGTCTATGACGAGCTATGCCTCCCTGACGGAAAGTCCAGGGATAAATACGAATTTTTACTTCGCTCTTTAAATAATCTAGGCGGCGCAGAATTAAGAAGACGCAAAGAAGATAGTCTCCGTATCTTAAAAGAAAGCGGAGTAACGTATAATGTTTACGGGGATGAAAGAGAAAGAGTCTGGGGATTGGATCTTTTTCCTCTTCTCATGGACAGCAAAGAATGGGACGGGATAGAAAGAGGTCTCGCCCAAAGATCCGAACTACTTAATGAAATTCTAAAGGACATTTACGGTCCTAAAAGATCCTTATACGAAAAAAAGATCCCTCACGAAGTCCTATTCCAATCCGGCGGATTTTTAAGAGCCTGCGCTCCGGTTTATGATTTTACGAATTTCCGTTTAGCCTTTCTGGCGACGGATATCAGCCGGGACAGCCAGGGAAATTTTTATGTGATAGGAGATCGTGTTCAAGCACCTTCCGGTTCCGGATATGCTCTTGAAAATCGGATCGTTCTCTCTCGTATTTTTCCTTCTCTGTATAGAGACTCTCAAGTCCATAGAGTGGCTCTATATTTCAGAGCATTAAGAAGGACCTTAAATTCGTTTTCTTCCAATAAAGATAGAGAACCTCTTACGATTCTTCTGACTCCCGGACCCGGGAACGAAACCTATTTCGAGCATGCTTATCTTGCGGGTTATCTGGGATATATTTTGGCGCAAGCGGAAGACTTGACTGTTAGAGATAATAAGGTCTTTTTAAAAACGATAGAAGGTCTGCAGCAAGTAGATGTGATCTTTCGTCGTGTAGACGATTGGTACATGGACCCTCTGGAATTAAAGGGAGATTCTCTTTTGGGAGTTCCCGGTATTTTGGGTGCGGTGAGAGCAGGGAATGTCACTGTAGCAAATCCTATCGGTTCCGGATTCTTGGAAAATCGTGCGATCCATGCGTATCTTCCTAGTTTATGTAAATTTTATTTGGGAGAAGATCTGATCCTTCCGAATGTTCCGACTCTTTGGATGGGAGACGAAAATTCCCGCAAAGAAGTATTCTCTAATCCTCATAAATATACGATCAAACCGGCAATTCGTTCTCCTTTAGATCCTTCCGTATTTCTCTCTACTTTGAAAGAAAATGAAATGTTGGATCTAAGGACCAAGGTGGAGACAAGGCCGGAACGTTATGTTGCACAGGAAATACTAACCGGTTCCACATCTCCTATTTTTTCGGGAGATTCGGAAGAGCTACTGATAGGTAAGTCGGTCTTAAGAACATTCACTTGTCTTTCCGAGAACGGCTATACATGTATGCCTGGAGGACTTGTCCGAGTTTCTCCTAAGCCTGATGAACTTATCATTACCAACCAAAGAGGAGCCATCTCCAAAGATCTTTGGATCTTAGCTTCCGAAGAGAAGAAGGAGTTCAGTCTTCTGCCTGGACAGATCGGCAGGATGCCGATCAAAAGAAAAAGTTCCGGTATTCCGAGCAGGGTCGCAGACAATATGTTCTGGATGGGACGTTATGCGGAACGTGCAGAAAATATGTCCAGACTTCTAAGGGAAACTGTACACAAGATATTAGAAGCGGAAGAATCTTACGAAAAAGAACAATTCTCTATATTACTCGGGATCTTGGACCAACTTTCGGGATACAGCCTCGGGTTTTTCGAAACGAATGGATTAGATTCTTTGGATTCCATCCGGGAGAAAATATTCCAATTGGCGATATCTCCTTATTCTTCCGGAAGTATCCGCCACGATCTGAACTTTTTTGTGGGAAGCTCGAAGGCGGTTCGAGACAGGATCTCTGACGATACACGTTATTTGATCTCCAGATTAGAATCCGAAGCGCCTGGAAATTCAAGTTATGACGAAGTGTTGGAATACCTGCAAAAGCTTGTGAACCTCTTTGCTTCTCTCTCGGGACTTGCGAATGAAAGTATGAGTCGTGAAACCGGATATTTCTTCCTGGATATGGGAAAAAGATTGGAGAGAGCACAGTTTATAGCTAGGCTCTTACTTTCCACAATAGAAAGATCTTCCATACATAACAAAAGTATGTTCGAAAGTCTTTTGAATGTGAACGATATCCGGATCACTTACAGAAGACGTTATAAATATAGAATAGAAGCGGAATCGGTCGTGGACATTCTGATCTTCGACGAAAGTAATCCTAGATCACTCGCATTCCAGTTGGAAAGATTAAGAGAGAACACACTCTTCTCTTCTTCCGGAAAAGAAGAAGAAATTTCGGAAGAGATCCAAAGACTTACGGATGTTTTAGTTCGTTTCAGTGAAGAAGATGCAAAACGAATTTTCGAATACGCGGATCCTGCGGGCGGACTCCGCAGATGGCTGGAAGATATTCTTGCCCAATTAAAATCCGTCTCCGACGCAGTCGCCGCTAAATACTTCCGCTATGTGGAAAACCAAGTTAGATTGGGAGGACCTTATGGCTGAGTATTCGGTTCGTCACTTGACCCATTATACTTACGAAAAGGAAGTTTCTCATTGTTTGAATTTGGCTCATCTTTGTCCTACATCCAATGAGAGACAGATCTGTAGAGAGTTTAGGATAGAGATCCTTCCTAAACCTAAATATACCGAATTCAGAACCGATTATTTCGGGAACACAGTATATTCTTTCGCTGTGGAAACTCCTCATAATATCCTTTCTGTGACTGCGGAAGCAAAGGTTTTTACATCCGAACCTGAAAAGAAAAAAGACCAAGTCACGATCACCGCTTCCGAAATATTGCAAAAATTGAAAACTGTTACGGAAAAGGAAGATCTGGAGGCGATGGAATTCGTAGGAGATTCTTCTTTTGTAAGCCGCTCGATTTCCTATAAGAATTTTTTGGAAAAATACCTTCCGATGGATCGTCCTTATTTGGAATCCGTTTTGGAATATGTAAAAAGATTCAGAGAAGATTTTAAATTCAAAGCAGGAAGCACTAATATTTATACACCTCTGGATGAGGTCTTAGAAAAAAAAGAAGGGGTCTGCCAGGACTTCACTCATCTTTCCTTGGCTGCTTTCCGCTCTTTGGGTCTGCCTTGCAAATATGTTTCCGGTTATATAGAAACGTATCCTCCTCCAGGTAAACCTAAGTTAAGAGGAAGTGATGCAACCCATGCCTGGATCTCCGTATATTGTCCCGGACAAGGTTGGTTCGACTTTGATCCTACAAACGGAAAGGCAATCACGGACGAATACATTCATACTTCCGTAGGCAGGGATTTTTCGGATGTTTCTCCTTTGAAAGGAATTCTATTCGGTGGTGGAAAACACAAATTAAAAGTAGAAGTGGATGTTTCTCAGTTAGGAGATCCTAACGCGATCGGGAATCATATTTAAAATTACATGATATCACGCAGAGCCGCGGAGTCGCAGAGCGGGGGAGGATTTGTGACGATGGGCGTCCATTCCGAAAGCCTCTGTGAGCTTGGTGTGTTCTCCGCGTCTTAGCGTCTCTGCGTGAGAAATTGAATGTACTTGAATCTGACACACGGGCTGAAGTAAAAAAATAGCTTGGAATAAGTGAAAAATATTTCTTTCAGAACCCGCGAAGGATCGCAGCGTAAATCCGGCGATGCACCATGCGATAAGAGGAAAGAACTCGAATTTAAAAAGATGGAATGGTGCTTCGCTGATTGAAGCGAAGAGCCTGACCCGAGCGTGAAAAATAAAAAAGTCAGCGAAGTAAGGGTAATCGCGAGGGACGCGGCCTATGTTAAAAGAATGAGCTAAGTTTATTTTTTAAATGATGTAGGAGTTCCTACGCGGCGAGAGTTTCAATTATATTTGTTTTGTTGGAGTTCCAACACGCGGGAAACTGCGGTGGATTAAATGAAAAAAGCCCTCCCGAAGGAGGGCAATGGATCAGGTACTGGGAATAATATCAGACCGGAGCAAGATCTCCGGAAACGAATCTTTTCCAAGTGTTCAACGCCACTTTGTATTCCGACTCAGCTTCTTTAACTGCTTTCTTGCCTGCTTCTTCTTTCACAGATTTCAAATTGATCATTCTGGCTTGGCTTTCCTGAACGGAATTACGCAGAGCCTCTAATCTTTCTTCGAATCCTTGGTTTAAGGTTTGAGATTTTGCTTCTAGTTTTTCACGTAGAGCCTTCTCTTCCATCACCATTTTTTTACGCAGGATCTGTTCTTCAGAGATAGTCTTTCTATCGCTTGCTAAACCGAAGAATGCGAATGTATTGATGAGCCATTTGGTCGGATCGTAATCGAACCAACGAATACCGTTTCTGTAATCCGCTTGGAACTCATGGTGGAAGTTATGATAACCTTCGCCGAAAGTGAATAATGCGATGATCCAATTGTCCTTAGCGGTATGTTTACCGGAGAAAGGTTGATCTCCTTTATAATGTGCCAGGGAATTGATGAAGAATGTCATGTGGTGGTTGACCGCAATTCTTAAAGAACCTGCTAATAATAATCCGCCTAACGCATCTCCCCAAAGAGCACAAAGAAGGGTAGGGAAGATGAATCCCATGAAAATAGCGATCGGATAATAATGATCGTCTTGGAATTTCACCCATTTGTCTTCGTAAAGATCGTTTACGTTAACGGGGGTTCTATGATCTCTATTCTCGAATAACCAAAGAATATGAGCATACCAGAATCCTTTTGTGATCGCATAAGGATCTTCTTCCTTATCTACGAATCTGTGGTGGATCCTATGATCTGAACTCCATTCGATCACTGATTGTTGGAACGCGGCGGCTCCGAAAAGAATATAAAAAAGTTTTACCGGCAAAGAAGCTTTATAAGCTCTATGCGAAAACAGACGGTGGTATCCCCCGGTGATCGCTAACCCGGTTGCAGCGGTCATAAATAGATACACAAGCCATGTGTTTAATGGAATACCTCTGGTAAATAATAAGGCACCCGTCCCGATGACCCCGATGATCGGAGTCGCTATTAAGAAGATTGTGGTCTTCAACGCTAATTTCTTTTTCGTTTGTTCCATGTCGGTTTTTCCCGTCTTGGTTTTTCTGATAAGAGCGAAATCGGGGACCCAGGTTGCGAAAAAATTCGAAAATTTAGAATTTTTCCCCTCGGCTGCAATCCGGCTCAAAAATCTGTTTTTTCCTGAGGAGTTCCTACTATCATGGAATTCCGGGCGATGCCCGAGGGAGATCCGCTTTGAGGGAAGAATTATTTCAACTCATTCAAACCCACGCCTATCGTTTCCGAGAGGAACCGTTCACCCTGGCCAGTGGTAGAAAATCCAGGCATTATTTTAATTGTAAGGAAATCACTCTCCATCCTCAAAGATTAGAATTACTTTGTAAGTATATTGTGGAAAAACATCTGCCGGAATCCGGTCTGGACGGAGAAGAGGCATTCGGTGGTCTCACAATGGGAGCGGATCCTATCTGTTTCGGGATCTCTTTGGAATATAGAAAACAGTCCAAGAACGTATTCCCATTGATCGTGAGAAAACAAGCCAAGGACCATGGTACCAAAAATTTGGTAGAAGGCGGAGTAAACGCGGTCAAATCCTGTGTGGTCGTGGATGACGTGATCACTACCGGAGGTTCTACATTGCAAGCCATCAAAAGTTTGAGAGACGCCGGATTGGAAGTAACCGCATGTATCTGCATTTTGGACAGAGAAGAAGGCGGAAGAATTGCTATAGAAGAAGAAGGGATCAAAGTTTTCCCTTTATTTAAAAAATCCGAATTCGGAAGTTTAGACTAATGTCCGTATTTCAATATGATTCTCCCGTTTTTAAGAAAAAACTACTGATCCGCACAGGACTTGTGGTTTCAGTTTTTGTAATATTCATCGGGGTCAGTTTTGTTCAGGTGGAATTGGATAAAAGATCCGCATTTCTATCCATGTATTTGCTGCTCAGCGGGGTTCTGATACTTCTTCTTTTAAAAAATTACAGAAGACAGTTAAAAGTATTAGAAGGTGCTAAAGTAGAATTGGACTCTTCTTCCTTAAAACAATGGAACGCGAAAGGCCAATGTATGGAATTCGAATTCCGTGATCTGGAAAGTATCGAAAAAGATAGATTTAGAGGCTACGAAAGAATTCTACTCATCTCCAAACAAGGAACTTATATCCCTATTCTAAATTTAGAAAATATGGATCAGTTCTTAAGCGAACTAGAGAAGAAGTCCGGCAAAAAGGCAAAAGTTTTTGAAGAAGATACAAAAGTCCTAAGCTGGAAAACTCTTATCGCATTCCTGCCTTCTATAGGAGCTGCAATCGCTTTCGGAAGCGGATACTGGAAAGAAAAACAAGACGCACTCTTTATAGTATTCGTAGCGAATGCACTTTTGTTTATGATCTATTTTCCTAAAGATAGAATGGACACAGGATATTCCGCAAGAAGGAGATATATCTTTATCTTAGTGGTACTATTGATCGTTCTGCTCGCTAGATATTTCGAGTGGGTTAATTTTGGATAGATCCTGAATTGGTGATACCTTTCAGAATATTCATTTTTTTCTGAGCAAGTCTTCTAAGTTCGGTCATCTCTTCCGTAAAATTTTGTAAGATAGGATCCAGATGTACATGGTTTTCCATGGTCTGGACACTATCTCTTACATATTTTAGATCATCAAAGCTTACTAATTTTCCGCCCAGGATCAATTTACGCACGGTATCGAATTCGTATTTTCTCAAATGAATACGAACTAAAAACTCCACTGAAAATTTGGAGGTAAGTCTGGACCAGGGGCTTTTCGGATTAAATGCAACTTCATTAGACGCGACTGCGTCGGCTGCTCTTTTAAAACCTAAAGGAGAACCTCCACCTCCTCCTAAGGAAGTGATCTCATAATCCGGAATATCTCTGGCTACAGCGACCGGGGTCCCGTTTCTTTCCAATAACTCGGATAATACATTCCTGCGCCTATTATCATCGTAATCGTTTGGAGCTGCGGTAAGAACCCTTTGGTATTCTTCCAACATCACCGCGATATTGATAAACCTTCCCAAAGGAGTATTATTATGTTCTTTGATCTTAGGGAATAATTCGCGTGTGATCTGGAAGGGAGATTTTCTTTTATAATAGGTGGCCTCATAGGCCTTCTCCAATTTTTTTTCCGCAAAACCTTTCAGTTCGTTTACGATCCTTAGGTCCGCATAGATATAAGCGTCCACTCCCTGGTCTTGGTCCCTGGCACTTTTGGATTGTTCCGGGAGAACGATCTTGATGATAAAAATATACTTAGCTTCCCGGAGCATTTCCAGGACTTGTCGGATCTCATGCATATCCCTGGAAAAGAATGCGATCATATCTTTCAAAAAAGAATCGGAAGAAGGGATACGATTGTCTTCTTGCTGGTTGATCTTCTTGATCTCTTCCGCAAGTTCCAGGGCGATTTCCAGCTGAGTAGCCATTGAAGGAATAACTTACTTCCAGGCTAGTTAGGAATCAAGATAGTTTTCCTCATTCAGGACTGAGCTGAAAGCTCATTTTTCTCAATAAACGCAGAGGATAGATCGCGGAAATCCAGCCTAATATAGGTGCAAAAATTAGGATTAGGACCGGGGTTTCCGGCAAAAAGGAGAAGGTCAGAGTCCAGCCGAACGCGTTCTTATTCACCACATAAAGAATAATAGGGGACATGATGAGGGAAGAGATGATCCCGAAGAATGCCCCGAATCCGGTCAGATACACGGACTCCGTTTTTAAAATAATCCCAAGTTGATCCCCGGATGCTCCTAAATATTTTAGAAGCCCCAAGATCCTGCGCTTATCGTACAAAGTATGGACGAGAGAAGAAAGTAGAGAGATCACCGAGATCAGAATGGCCGTCGCCTTGAGCGAATCCAGGACCCTGAATACTTTATTGATCTCATATAGATAAATTTCCCTGAGTTGAGCGGAATCGAGTAGAATAAGATCCTTATATTCAGGATCCGACTTTAAAAAATCCGAAATTTTCTTTTTAGAATATTCTATTCCGGAAGCGTCAGAATGTTCTTTTTTTAAGAAAAGTTTAATAGAGTTCAAGGTCTTGAATTCGAAATTTTTTTCGTAGGAACGTACATCCATCATCACTGTTCCTTTTTCGGAGAAGAAGTGTTCCTTGATCCCTTTGATATGAAAATCCTTTTTGCCGAAAGGGGTTTGAGCTACCAGAACATCTCCCACTTTCAATTTTTTCAAATGGGCCATATTGGAAGAAATTAAAACATCCGTTTCTTCCTTTACCTCATTCTCTATTCTTTCCGGTTTATCTTGGTAGACTGAAAAATCATAAGCGTGAATAATAAAATTTCCTTTGTCCGTTTCAAAGGATGTATTCACTAAAAATCCGTCCAGATAAGAGCTAACTCCTAATTCTCTGATCTTTTCCGGAAGATCTTTAGGAACCCCGCCGTGGATACCCGAATGGAAGAACCGATCATTGATGATCGTAAAATCGGAAGGATATTCCGAATCCACCCAATCATTCAGAGATTTTTTATAACTGTCTGTCAGGATTGTCAGGCATAAAACCAAGGAAACCGCAAGCATTACGGTTGCAGCGGTTAAGGTATTTCTTCCAGGATTTTCTTTTAGTTCTTCCAGACCGATCCTGAAAAAGGGAAAACTTTTATCACTTCTATCCAGAATTTTAGAAACACCTGAACTGAATAAGGAAAGTAAATAAGGAAAAGCGAATGTGATCCCGATAGTCACACCTCCTACACCAAGTAAACCGGGCAGAGGCAGTTTCCAAGGAGAAGGAAGATTAGAAATTCCTAAAGAAGAAAAAAACAGGATCCCGCCATAAATCGCCAGTCTTGAATTCGGGATCTGTCTTTTTTCTTTTTGAGAATCTCGTAGTATGGAAAGGGGAGGGACTTTTCCCGCTCGTATCGCAGGATAAACGGAAGAAATAACCGAACCCAAAATTCCAAGTCCTGCAGCAAGACCTAGATCAGAAAGGGAAATTGAACTGTAAGTGGATAATAGATTTTTATCCACAAGCCCTGACTCAGGACGGAAAAAATCCAGACCGGAGAAGAATATTCCGAATACTATTCCTAAAACTGTGCCAATACTCCCGAGCAATACTGATTGGCTTAAAAAAAGAAAAATAGAGGATTTTACATCCAATCCTAGAGTTCTTAAGATCCCCAATTCTCTTTCTCTACTCAAATACAGACCGGTCATAGTATTTGAAACCATGAAGAATGCGATCAGAAGTGAGATAAAAGAAATGATCAAAAGGTTTAACTGGAAAGAACGAAGAGCATTTGCGGATTTTTCTTGGATCTCTTCCGAAGTTTCTATTTTTACCTTAGCTCCTAAGATCTTTTGTAAATTTTCTTTCGTTTGAGAAAGATTCAGGTCAGAGGATTTCAAAAGAAGATAATCCGCTCCGTTTATATCTGAAAATTTTTCTTGGATCAGAGAAATGTCTTCAATGATCAAAAAGCCGCCTTCCATTTCTACCGGGATATAATCCTTAAACTCCCAGTTTTTTCCATTCAGAAGTAGGGTAAATGGGTCGCCTTCGAATTTTTCCGCTAAGGATTTGGATACATACGTTTTTTCTAATGGACCGGAGCCGTCCGAGCCTGTATTTTCTTTTAAAGGGATTCCTAAATGTTCTTTGGTCAGGTCCATTCCCATATAAAGAACTCTTAGATTGTCCGAAGAAATTCCCTCCTGCTGTATCCTAGGCCGTATTGCGGAAATATTTCTTAGATCCCGATGAGAATGTATTTCGGAAAGAATTTGCCAGTCCAGACTTTGGCCCGGTCTAGTCGGAGAAATTTTTAAATTAAAATCACCTTTTAAATATCCCATGGAAAAATCGACTAGAGACTTTTCCGCCTTGTTTGCATTGCTTGTGGTGGATAAAAAGAGGCCCACGCCCAAGGAAATTCCTAAAAGTGCAAATATGAATCTGGGAAGATGGGTCTTAAAATATTCGTATAAGAATAAGAAGTATAAATTCATACAAGATCCAAGGCGGGATTTTGTTCCGGCAAGATGAGTCCGTCTTTCATTTTAAGCCGGACTTTTCCTTTTTCCCCGATCTCTCTATCATGAGTGACTATGAATAAAGAGAACTTTTCCTTCTCTTGTAATTCCAATAGAAGTTCCAAAATTTTATGAGCATGGTAGGTATCTAAATTTCCGGTAGGCTCATCCGCTAAAACGATACTTGGTCGTTTTGCAAGCGCTCTTGCGATCGCAACTCTCTGTTGTTCACCGCCGGAAAGTTCATCCGGTTTATGCTTAAATCTATGAGTGAGATCAACTTTCTCCAAGGCTTCTTTTGCGATCTCTCTCGCTTTTGATTTTCCTAAACCTGAGATATAAAGAGGTAAGGCCACGTTTTCCAAGGCGCTTAGGTAAGGAAGAAGGTGAAAGAATTGGAAGATGATCCCGGTTTCGTTCCTGCGATATTCCGTAAGTTCCTGTTCCGTAAAATTGTTTAGGTTTTTGCCGCCGATCCAAACTTCTCCTGAATCTGCTTGGTCGATCCCGGATAGAATATTCAAAAATGTGGATTTACCGGAACCGGATGGGCCCATCAAAGTTAAAAAAGTATCAGCAACCTCTAGGTTGATCCCTTTTAGGACCGGTACGTTTTGTTTTCCGTTACTATAAGACTTGGTTAGATTTTTGATTAGGATCTTGTTTGTCGAATTCGACATGATCCTATTTTGTTTTCTTTATGCCAAGAAGCAAGGTAATATTCACGCAGAGGCGCAAAGACGCGGAGATAAAGGGACCACGGAGTTGAGTAGCTAAGATCTCCAAGGACTTCGAATTGTAGGAATTCCAACACCGCATATAAAAACCTTCCCGGCTTCTCTCCGCGGCTCAGCGGCTCAGCGTGGGAATCTTTGCAGCCCTGTGTTCTCAGTGCGCGAAACTCCGAGTCTCTTACCTAGTGATCCTTGCGAATTCAATTCCTTGGTAATAATGACGGATAATCTCTGCGTAGGTAAAATTTTGTTTCGCCATACCGAAACTTCCCCATTGACTTAGGCCCACACCATGACCTGCACCCATACCCTTGATCAAAAATCCTTCACTTTCTCTTTTGATACCGAAACGAAGAGACTTCACCGAAGTTCCAAGTAAGCTGCGGAATTCTTTTCCTTTAATTTTAGAAGTTCCTTGTTTACCGATCACTTCTAAAAGATCCACTCTACCGGAAGGAGTTCTGGAAAGAACTTGGACGGATTGGATAGAACCCACACCTAAGGAAGAAAGGGTCTGGTCCATTTTATCTTGGTTTAAAATTTCTTTCCAAACGAAATTATCGCCGGCCTCATCGAATCTGGAAGGAACGGATTCTAAATAAGGAAGTCTTTTTCCTCCCCAAACTTGGTCAGGAGTTTCGGTCCTTCCCCCGCTATTGGAATGAAAGAACATATGGATAGGATCATCTTCATAAACCGCGAGAACACCTTCCGTATCACGGACTGCTTGGGTGGTTCTTGGATTTTCTTTCACCATACCGGAGTAAGCTTGTGAATTCACGGTGGATTCCACATCATAAGCGGTATCTTTTTTATTCAGGATCTCTCTGATCGCATACGTTCTGGAACAGATCGCCTGAGCTTTTAAAGCCTCGGTCGGCCAGCCTGCAGGAACTTCTGATGGAACAACTGAATACAAATATTCTTCTAATGGAACTCTATTGATGAGTAGAACGTTGCCATTCTTATCAGGCTGGAGTAAAATTTCTCCTCTGAACTTTCTTCCCTTATATTCCAAACCTGGATTGTCCGCTACGAAACGGATCGGAGCTTTCAATTTTTTAGCGTCCAAAGAGATCGCATCGTAAGCACGTTTGATCAGAAGATCATTCACATCATATACGAAAATTACTCCATCCGCTTTGATCATCAGATCGGACTCAGCCTTTCCTAAAAAGACTCTGATCTTTTCGGAAGTTTTGAGAGCATTCGGAGCATTCCAAGGACGGATGATGACTGTATTACAACCCCAAACCGCTAAAATTAAGAATGATAGAATGATAATAGAAAATCGTTTCATGGGCACCTGTCGGTTTCGTATACCTTTGGTACTTACTATCGAAGGAAAATCGGATTCCCTTCAGCGATTTTTAGGGGAGAAGATGGATACTGCTTCCAAATGAGGGGTCTGAGGGAACGGATCGCAGAGTAGGAACTCCTCCATTTGATAGGATTCTTCCAAAATTCGGGCGTCTCTTAAAAGGTTTTCAGGATTACAGGAAATATAGATCAACTGGGAAACAGGGTTAGAATTTAAAAAGGCGCATAATTCGGGAGAAAGGCCGCTCCTGGGAGGATCTGCGATCACTACAGAATCCTTCCAAGGAAGATCCGCTGAGGACATTTTCTCCAAACCCTTTTTATGAAATAGATCAAATGCCAGAAATTCTATTTTTTTATCCGGGAAAATATCCTGCAGGAACTCCTCACCCGCTGATACGGAAGAAGATATAATATCTATCCCTAATATCCTGGAAAAATTTTCCCCGAATAGAATGGAGAAAAATCCACTCCCGCAGAAAAGATCCGCAAGATTTTCTGCCGGTTTAATTTTAGATTTGATAAATTCTAAAATTTTAATGAACTCTTTAGGGTTCGGTTGGAAGAAACCGTCAAAAGGAATTTTGAATTTTTTACCCCAGATCTCTTCTATCAGATAAATATTTCCTCGGATAGCGATCGCTTCTCCTGAGGCGGAAATTTCTCCCTTTTTGCGGTTAAAACAGAATACTATATTTTTGGCGCTTAGGATCTCCTTTGCTTTTTCCGCAACTTCATTCATCAGAACGTCATTTTTGAAATCTTCCGTGAATGTAAGAATACTCATGGAGTCATCATTGAATACCGATTTGCGAAGAGTGAAGTATTTCAAATAACCTGTTTCTTTTTTGCGGTCATATTCCAATTCAGGAAAACATTCCAAAAGTTTCTGGAATAAAGGCATTTCGGAATTTGCCCAATCGGATTGGATAGAACAATTTCCTATGGGTACAATCCTTCTGAAATTTCCGGACATTCTTAAGCCGACGACTCTCCCAGGAAAGACCGCAAAGTCCATACGGTTTCTGTAAGAATAGGAAGAGTCCGCGGGAGATAGTCCTTTATGGACCGGATTAAAATTTTCTAATCCTTTTAAGATCGGCCCGGATGTTAATTTGAATTGGTCTGGATAGGGGAGGTGTTGGCCGGAACATCCGCCGCATTCTCCGAAACTTGGACACTTGGGAGAAGAAGCCCTCTTTTCTAAATGAGTAGGGTTCCATTTATAGAAAACTTTTCTTTTTCCGAATTTGTACACATCGTATACGTCTCCCGGAAGAGAATAAGGGATTTCTATTTTTCTTTTTCCTAATGTACCTTCTCCTCTTAGGTTGGGCAGAAGGTTTTCAATTTCTAAAACTCCGAAAGGTTCCTGATCAAACATGAATTAAGGACGAATGTCTATATTCTCCAGGCCTTGATTCGTAAATATTTCTTCGTACTTGCTGATATAAGGAGCTTCTTTTTCGATCCTTTCTTCGATTGCCATAGAAGCAACACCGGTTTCTCCGTATTCTTGGAGGAAATCTCTTCTGGCCATTCTGTGGATTAGCTCATCCCAGAATAATTCATTATCGTAATCGGAGATGATATCGAATATATCGGTCTGGTCTTCGAATTTGCGGGTGGGGAAGTAGACATTATCCGCGGCATCATAGTCTACGAATTCCTGCTTCCCAAAATCTTTTGCAAAGGAAAGTATGTATTGCTCGAGTTCGGCGTAGGAATTTAATTCCTCGTCACCTTCGTTAAAAGCATTGATCATCCAACTGGAAATCGCGATGGATTTTAGTAAGGTTTCGTACTGCTCGGGTGTGAACTCAATTTTCATGAAAAATCCTCGAATTAAGGTCAATTTTAACCGGAGAGCCCAAGGAGCTACCAGATTTTTTCAGAGTATTGCTCGCTTTCGAACCTTCTTACTTTCTATTTGCCTGATTTTAGGGTTAACTTTTTGCACAAGCACTCAGAGATTCGACCAACTTAAAAAAGTAAAAGAAGACAAGGCACTTTTGTATGTGCTTAGACCTCAGAGACAGGCTCAGTCTTTATTCTCTTTTGCAGTAGAATTGTATAAATATCCGGGATCTTTCAAAGAAGGGAATCGTGTCTTATTCCAAAACTTCGGATTGGATTCGGGAGAATATAGAACCTTGGAGTTATCTCCCGGAGTTTATGCGCTGAAATGTAGAGATTTCGAAAAAGTATTTTTTGCGAAAGAAGGTAAGATCTCATTCTTATCCATAGAACTTTATAATACCGGAAACTTCTCTTTGCCGGAACTATTTATCCAAGAATCCAAACCGGAAGATGCACTAAGATCTTTATTAGAAGGTAAAAGAATGTTTTGGATCCCTTAGGAGAACTAAGGAGTCCAATGAGAGATCAGTTCTTCCAGGAATTTTACGAAATTTTTGGCGCCTTTAGACCTTCCCATTTCCATCCAATCTAAATGTCCTCCACCCTTGATTTCCCAGAAAATTTTAGGATCTTTTGCTTTTTGAAAAAGTTCCATCCCGTTCGGATAGGAAACGATCCGGTCATCCGTTCCATGAACGACCAAAAGTTTTACGGGAGAAATTTGATCCGCTACTTCTCCAGGGCTTAAATGATCGGAGAAGAAGAATCCGACCAATTGTCCTACCGGAAAGAAAAACACCTTCTCCGCCACGGTTTTCGCCACATGAGAATAATACGCGAAAGTTCCGTCACCTACAACCAGTAACAGTCCTTCTTTGTTTTGCATTTCTCCTACCGATCTGATTGCAAGCGCTCCCCCCATACTTTGTCCGTAAACGATCCAAGGGATTCCGAGTTCTTTCGCTCTATTTTGTTCGAATTTCAGAACTTCTTTAGAATCTTCTAATATAGATTCCTTCTCCGCTTCTCCTTCGGAATCTCCGTAACCTCTATAGTCCCATATCACTAATTCGTAGCCTTTTTCCACCAGCCAAACAAGACTGATATAATGGCTGGACATATTATCACCATTCCCATGGAACTGAAGGATGGTCGCCTTGGCTTTCCCTTTAGAAGGTTTGAAGATCCAAACTTTGATGTTCGTTCCATCTTTCATTTGAAGAGAAATTTTTTCGGGTTGGAATCCCATTTTTTCAGGAGGGATATACATTTCTCTCGTAGGATAAAATAACATAGAGGAGCAGTTGCCAAAAAATAGGAAAAGAAGAATGGAAAGGATATATTTAAAATTGATACACATAGGAGAAGCTGGCTTCATTATAATTCCTTTGGGCTTTCGCCTCTAATCTCAATTCATGATTTCTATGGATCGCATAACGAAATCCTAATTGTGCCTTGTAATCATCCGGGATTCCGTAAATCGAAAAAGTATAATAATGCAGGGAAAGCACCGCTTTGAAAGAATCGAAATTTGCGATCCAATAAGCCGCGATTTGAGGAGCCACTACCGCATTCGTATCGTATTTGCCGTTATATCTTACTTTTGCCCCCGCTTGAGCGGAGAATAAAAAACGTTTCGGTCCTTCCGAAAATTGGTCCTGAAAACTATAACCTAAGGTGGTTTCTATATTAGCATTTGTGACTCTTTCATATTTTTCCGATCTAGAAATTTCATCCAATCTGTAAAGTGTATATGATAGATCTTCTGGGCGAAGGATTGCCTGCCATTCTAGAAGTTTTTTATCTTCTTTATTTCCCTTTTTTTCATACACGGAGGAGTCGGCTCCTGAATCCACAAAATACGAAACGGAACGACCCAATGAATTATAAGGAGTCAAGGAAAGAAGCCGGATCAAATGAAATTCTTCCAAATGAAGTTTTTTAGAGTCTTGGTAATATCTCGCCTTGAGAGAAAAATAATCCACGGAAGAATTCGGGATATAACCTTGGTCAGTATTCAAAAGATCATGAACTGCTGCTCTATAACCGAAGCCTATAAAATTTCCCAGGTTGGATGTTCCGACTTCATTATACAAAGCGGAACTTCCGTGGCCCATATGAGGGCTTTGGGTGATCGGAGAATATCCGGAATCTTCATAGTCGGTTGGAAGTTTACTTCTGAATAAGAGTAATTGTTTATAAGTTTGGTCCCACTCTTTAGGAGAATCTCCTTCCGCTTTTTTATAACGAAAAGAATCCAGGATCGTGTCCGAAAGAAAAGAAGTCCTGATCTTGGGATCCGGTTCCCTGCTTGTCAAAAGGGAAATATTCCCGTTCTTCATTACATTTTCGTAAATGTCCTTTTCGTCCTCGTTCATTTTCCTGAGTTTTTGTATAATTTTACTATGTAAAGAAGGTCTATATTTTATATCTTTTACAAGACCTTCCTGCTCTATATATTTTTTAACAGTATCTCCCGGGATCACGAACGGAGCCTTATCCCTGAGATGAAGGCTTGGTCTTGCTACTTCTATCAAAGAAAATAGATGATAAGAACAGTTCTCGTCTAAAAAATAATAATCGAATGTGGCGGCTCCTAATTCCCAGAGATGCCTCGTCATTCTTCTAACTTCTTCCTCTTTTAGATCCAGTTCGTATTCCCAAAGATCTCTGCTTTCGATATCATTATATTCCGCTATTTTTACATAGTATGGATATAAGGAGAATGTTCCCGGATACCCGCCGAATAGGCCTAAAATGGAATAAACGATCGCGTTTGTAGATTCTGGATCTGCGTTTGCCGCGTAGTTCACTGAATATTCTAAAATTTCCTTTCGATGGAGATCTCCCGAATCTATTTTTAAGAGAGTATGACCAAAAATAGAAGCAGGAGCGTTCATATAATAAGAAGCGAATATGATTTTTGCACCTTTAGGGTTCAAAGTTGCGAACCATTTTTCGAATCTTCCGCAATCTACTTTTGCGAAATCGGAATCAGGGATGGAAAGTTTTTCTTGGATCCATCTTTTTCTTTCGGGGAATTTACATGCAGGATGCATCCAATTTTCTTCTTCCGGAGGAGGGGATATGTCCGTCATAAATGTTTGGATTGAACCTAGCAGCTCTTCTTCCGGATTTTTTCGTCCTTCTCCGGAAAGAAAAAAAGAGGAAGAGTCCGCTTCGCTTACCCAGTTCCCGAATGTGGTTTTAGTATAATGTAATAGAAGGATCCAGTATCTATCTTCCCAAAGTTTTTTGGTCCGGGCCAATTTTTGGTATTCCTGGATCTTTTCAGTGCTCGTCGCATAAACAGAGCTAAAAGTCCCGAAGATAGAAAATAGAATAAATATTATAAAAAGAGAATGGGACTTAGCTGGCACTTATAGTTTTAGATTTGTAGAATATTCCCTTCTCCTTTCGGAGAAGGGAATAGGACCTTATTTAAAAGGAGTGATCAGATTTTGCAACTTCCGACTAGAGCGGAGTTGTTTGCTACTTCGAATCTCATTTTTTCCAAAAAGGAATCCGGAGTGTTTTGGTCGAAAAGTGCGGAGAACTTCTCCTTTCCTACTTTTCCGAAAGTTCCCATATCGGAACAACCCATCAATGAAGCAAAAGCTTCCATTTTTTCACCGGAACCTTTTGCAAATTCCTGCTCCAAAGATTGGAAGTTCATGTGAACGAAGATCTGTTGCTCGGCTTGTTTTTGGGTAAACCCGCTGGTCTCACAACCTAAAGTTCCTGTGGAAATCCCGAAAGTTTGGTTTCCAAGAGTTCCGTTTACGGTTGCGGCGATCACTTGGTGAACTTTTTTGTTCTCGGTGATTACGATAGAACCAAGACCACATCCTGCAGCGCCGTGTTTAGCGGAAGCTACGTAAAGTGGAGAAGCTACTAAAGCGAGAAATAGAGATACTGCTAATATTCTTTTCATGAGTTATCTCCTTAAATTTTGCAGCTCTTAGAGAGTACTGCGTCTTTTCTGATCCCGTCTTTTACCGCGCTTAGTAAAGAAGAAGGAGTGGTTTCTTGGGTATACAATGCGTCGAAATTGGACTTAGTATATTCTCCCAATTGTACAGTTCCGTTTGTGGAGCAGCCCAGAAGTCCTGAAAGTGCTTCTAATTTTTCTCCTTTTCCTTTTGCCATTTCAACTTCCAAAGAATTGAAATTGAGGGAAACAAATACTTCTTGTACTTTTTCTTTATGGACTAATCCATCAGTAGCGCATCCCAAAGTTCCGGTAGTGATCCCGAAAGTTTGGTTACCTGAAACAACACCGTTTGTGGTAGCCGCTAAAAGTTGGTGGCCGCCTTTATTTTCCTTAAAAATCAAAGATCCAAGCCCGCAACCAGCTACACCATAGTCTGCGGCAGTGACTGAAATTCCCGAGGACAAGCAGAGTAAACCGACTAATCCTATCGATAGAAGTTCCTTTTTCATAAATGAACCTCTCCTTCCTTTTTTAATCGGAAAATATAAAATTCCTTCGAACGGATATGTCAACCAGAATTAGAGAAAACACATCAATTGCCTTCGTGATAACGGAAAAGTTCTCTCTTTGGAAAGAATTTTTTGCTTTGTGGTTTGTTTACTCGCAAAATCACGGATAATCGGAAAAATTTTTAAAAGCCTCTGTCCGTGTTTGCGGAAAATTCGGATAAAACTTTTCGTATGATTTTTGTCTCCCATTTAGAATACTATATTTGTAGTTTTTTTGTTATTTTTCTTTTTTTAAATCTTGACTCGAATCTTCTCAAAAAGATGATCCTCTCTTGAGTTTTTGCCTTCTAAAAATTTCTAAAGAAGGTATGACGTTCCTTTCTTATGTATTTTTATCTTGCCGAAAAATTTTCGGATCTAAACATCACGCAAAACTAAGCGAAAATAAACAAAAAAGTAATATAGTACACGGAGATAGATTCAATGAGAAAAATCATGTTATTAGCTGCGGCATTAGTATTTGCTTCTGTTGCCAGTAATTGTGCTGTCGTTTACGGATCTCTTTATACAAACGTAACCGAAAATGCGACCATCTTCAACAGAGACAACTCTCAAAAAGACGGAATCGGCGAGAAATCAGGAGAAGCTTGTGCATCTTCTATTTTAGGGCTGATCGCTACTGGTGATGCAGGTATTAAAGCTGCTGCTAAAAAAGGTGGGATCAAAATAGTTAAATCCATCGATTCCAACAGATCCAACGTTCTTGGATCCGTTTACGTTTCTGAATGTACGATAGCTTACGGAGATTAATCATCTCTTAGTTCGTTTTGTAACGAACAAAACTATCTGTGTTTCCGATTTGATCCATTCGGATCATCTAGGAGAAACGGTTTTTAAGGGTCGCGTAAATTTTAATTTTATGCGGCCTTTTTTATATTTCCTAAATTTTCTCCCTTCGTATTTCCTTCTTAGATGAGATCCAAAAATATGATCCGCTTCGGTTCTAGAATTTTTTTATTATTTTCTATATTCGCTTTTTCTAACTTTTGCAGCGGAAGGGCGGACGGAGACCTAAAGGTTTCCGATCCGGGCCCGGAAATGAAAAAGGTTTCCTGCGATACTCCTGCATATAGGGTCAAAAATCTTTGCGAAGATGAAAAGGCGTACTTGGATTGGGCCTCCAAGTCGTATCCTGAATTGGATTCATTGGACAAATTAACCGAGGAGAATCTTTTAAAAGTTTCAGATGAGACTGATGATATAGATAAGGGTGCCGCGATTTTTTATCACAGGATCATCAATGATCCGAATAATAAAAAATTCCTGGAGTATTTGGATAAGAAGGAAAAAGAATTTGCCCAAAAACGCCCCGACTTTTCTTCCAAAAAGATAGTACTCGTAATGGTGCCTGGAATGTTCTATGCGGATAATCCGAGCGTGGGGGCGGACGGTGCATCTATCCGCAAGATGGTGGCTTCCGTCGGAATTCGTTCCGATCTGATCCCGATCGGACAGGTTGGCGATGTGCGCGAAAATGCAAAGATCATCTGCGAATACTTAGAAGTTTCAAATCCGGAAGAAACAATGATTATTGCATCCCCGAGCAAGGGTTCTTCCGATTTTAGGATGGCTATCGAAAGATGTGGGAACGAGCCCTATTTTAAAAAGGTCAAGGGCTGGTATAGTATAGGCGGGATCTTAAAAGGTTCTAGAATGATAGAAGGGATCCTGAATGATTTTTGGACCAAGCTGGAAGTTAGAAGTTATTTTTTCTTCAAAGGTTATAATTGGGACGGATTTTTATCCATACGGAAGGGACAAGATGCTCCTTTAGATAAGGATTGGAAACTTCCTGCCGGGATCAAAATGATCAATTTGGTGGGAGTTCCTCTGTTCCGTCACGTTACGGAAAGAGCCCGTCCATATTATAATTTTTTAATGAATTACGGTCCGAATGACGGAATTATTCTTTTGTCTGATTCTATCCATCCTGGCAGCCTGGTATATCCTTCCTTTCGGAATGATCATTATTTTACCAGGCCTATGCCTCAAGAAAGGATACTTGCTATGATAGAATATCTTTTGGACCCTAAGGCTCCCGCACTTTAAGTTATAGTTTAGAGGAATGTAGATCCGATTCGAATTGATCGATTACTGCCTGGTATGCTTCCGTTTCAGTGGGATATATATAGTTTAACCAAAGAACAGGAAGAGTCAGTATCCAAATGAATGTCTTTCTCGTGATCTGATATTCGAATGTTCTCCAGACTGAATCGTCCTTATATACAGTAAATGTAATATTGGCCCCATCCTGACCGATATAAGCGGGAACTATGGTGAATGTCGCATAGGCTAAGTATAAAAATATCATCGATGATAAGGACGGGTCCTTTTGAAAGGATTTCATATCTATATAATATCCTTTTTTAGGCGGATAATTTTCGATCTCTACCCAACCTTTTTCGCTCAATGCTTTTCTTACGTCCGGCTCACTTCTGCTTATTCCCGGAAATCTGCTGATCAAAAATTGAATCTTGTTCTTCCTGTCTATGGGAGGTTTTCCGGGATTTACTTCTCTCCAGCCTCTACCTAGTAATTCTTTTCTTCTTTCCTCTGGATCCCATTCTTTAGGGTCCCTTACGCTGAAATAGATAGCAGGTTTCTCCGGGGCAGAAGTTTTGCCCTTTGTAGGAAAATCTGCATAACTAATGATACAATTCGGGAAATATAGAAAAAAAAATAGAATATAGCAATGGGGTTTCATGCAAGTTATGTGTCTTTTTCGATACAGAAATGATTGAAATTGTACCGGTTAAAGAGGCAAGGATTTTATTAGAGAAAGTTTACTCCATTTCCGCGAGAGAATAACCTGTTTCCAAATAGAATTGAAATGTTTTATCCAGGCTGTAAGGACCTGCATATCTGGAAAGGTCCTTCTCCAGTTCACCTGCTTTTAGATCCTTATACATGTCCTTCCATTCTTTGGAAACGATGAGTGCGGATTCTTCCGGTTCTGTTTCAGAGACGGATCTAAGTGCGAAAGCCAGTACTTCCCAACTAAAGGAAGAATGTTTTAATAGTACGTTCCATTCTTCTATACTTGGGCTTTTTTTTGTGCGGATGATCTCTTCTAAAAGTTCCGTTCCTAAGATCCCTGAATCCGATCCGATTTGTATATAATATCTTCTTAAAGGAAGAAGGTAGTCCTTATCCGGAAAAAGATTTTTTCTAAGAGAAAGTAAAAGTGCTCTTCTTGCTAATGCCGCGGATTCCACAAATCTTCTCTGGTCCAAATATTCCATGCTCAAGATATGATGAAAGATCGGTTCGTCCCTGAAGATATTCGCTCTTTGTAGTAGGCCTTCTTCATATAAATTGGAATCTTTGGATTTATAGGATAAGATACAAAGTCTATGTAAACTTTTGTTTCTAGGAAAGTAGGGCAGGAACCTTTTACATCTTGCGATTGAATCTTCTATTTTTCCTGCCTTTTGAAAACTTGAGATCTCATCTAATAGAGCTTGTTCTTCCGCGAGGTATGGATTGGAAGATTCTAATTCTTTTAAGGTGGCTTTATAATATTCAATGTCTCCGATACGAGAAGACCAGAGTAATGCTTTGTATCTTAGATCTCTATTCTCCGGATCTCTGGATAATAGTACCCTAGCAGTGTTCAATGCCTTGTCCGGAAATCTGAGTGAATCGTATAGATCCGTCATTTCTTCCAATAATTTGGTTTGGTCCGGATTCAATCGAAGGCTTGTTTCGTAACTTTTGAGTGCTTCTAATTCTTCTCCCTTTCCTTTTTGGGATTTTCCTAAAATCCAATAATAACGGAAGTCTCTGGGCTCTCCTGTCTCGTCAGCGATCTGTAATTTTTCTAACGCTTGTTGGTATCTGCCTCGTAAAGCTTCTTCTGCAGCCTGCTGGATCAGCTCTTCCCAAGAAAAGGTTGAACTCAAGGCCAGGACCGATTTTATAGTGCAAATAACTAAAAAGAACCAAATGGAAAGTGTACGTCTCATCTTACTTTGGGAAACACAGGTCCCATCTTTTTAATCCATCGGAAATTTTAAAAAAAAACAAGAGGTTTCCCTGAATGAATTCGGTAACCATTATTCTGGCTTTTGCCGTCCTGGCTATTTTGACCGCCGTAGTATACGCATTGAAGGTCACCAGGATCCAAATCGGAACTGAGGGCGGAAAAGACCAAGAATCCAAGAAATTGATCGAAATTTCTTCCGCAATCTCCGAAGGAGCCATGGCTTTTCTCGTGAGAGAATACAAGACCATTTCTCTCTTTATCGCCTTTATGGCAGTTCTGATCTTCTTCCTTTTGGACAATCCGGAAACTCCGGATTTTAACGACGGGTTGTTTACTGCGATCGCTTTCGTGTCAGGAGCACTTATTTCCTGTCTTTCCGGTTTTATCGGAATGAAGATCGCGACCATAGGAAACGTTCGTACTGCTCAAGCAGCTAAAACTTCGATGACCAAGGCTTTCAGAGTCGCTTTCGATTCTGGTGCGGTGATGGGATTCGGGCTGGTTGGTCTTGCGGTTTCCGGTATGATCGGACTTTTCCTGCTTTATACTCATTTATTCCAAAACGTTGGAACTCTTTTCCTTATGGAAGCTCTTGCCGGTTTTGGTCTAGGTGGTTCTGCTGTGGCTCTTTTTGGAAGAGTGGGTGGCGGGATTTACACTAAGGCTGCCGACGTTGGCGCTGACCTTGTAGGTAAGGTGGAGAAGGGAATCCCTGAGGATGATCCTAGAAACCCTGCGACTATCGCAGATAACGTGGGAGATAACGTAGGTGATGTTGCCGGTATGGGTGCTGACCTTTTCGGTTCCTGCGCTGAGGCTACTTGTGCCGCTCTTGTGATCGGTGCAACTGCTACTGCTCTTTCCGGTAACACTGACGCTCTTTTATATCCACTTTTGATCTCCGCTTTCGGGATCCCTGCTTCTCTTTTAACTTCCTTCATCGCTTCCGTGAAAGAAGGAGGAAATGTGGAGAAGGTCCTAAAGATCCAACTTTGGGTCTCGACATTGATCGTTGGTGCGATCATGTATTTTGTAACTGATAAATACATGGTGGATTCTTTCGAGATCGCTGGCAAAACGATCGGTAAATGGAATGTTTACATCTCCTTGATTGTGGGTCTATTCTCCGGAATGTTCATCGGTCTCATCACTGAGTATTATACTTCTCATTCTTATAAGCCTGTAAGAGAAGTTGTGGACGCTTCTAAAACCGGAGCTGCTACGAACATCATCTACGGACTTGCATTAGGTTACCAAAGTTCTGTGGTTCCTGTGATCCTTCTTGTTATCACCATCGTTACTGCGAATATTTTGGCGGGAATGTACGGGATCGCAATTGCTGCTCTCGGAATGATCTCCACTATCGCAATCGGTCTGACTATCGACGCTTACGGTCCAGTTTCGGATAACGCGGGCGGTATCGCTGAGATGGCGGAACTCGGAAAAGAAGTTCGTAATCGTACGGATACCTTAGATGCGGCCGGTAATACTACTGCTGCTATCGGAAAAGGTTTCGCGATCGGTTCTGCTGCTCTCACTTCCTTGGCATTGTTTGCTGCATTCATCACCAGAACTAAAACTACCGGTCTGGATATTTTAGACGCAGAAGTTTTCGGTGGATTACTTTTCGGAGCTATGCTTCCATTCGTTTTCACTGCGATGACTATGAAATCAGTAGGTAAAGCTGCTGTAGACATGGTAGAAGAAGTTAGAAAACAATTCCGCGAGATCCCTGGGATCATGGAAGGAAAAGCTAAACCTGATTATAAAAGATGTGTGGATATTTCCACCACTGCGGCTTTAAGAGAAATGATCCTTCCCGGACTTTTAGTTCTTTTAACTCCGATCGTAGTAGGTTACTTATTCGGAATTAAGTCTTTATCCGGTGTTTTAGCTGGAGCATTGGTAGCAGGTGTGGTTCTTGCAATCTCTTCTGCGAACTCCGGTGGTGGCTGGGACAACGCTAAAAAATACATCGAAAAAGCTGCCGGTGGAAAAGGTTCCGACCAACACAAGGCTGCAGTTGTGGGAGATACCGTAGGAGATCCTTTAAAAGATACTTCCGGTCCTTCTATCAATATTTTGATCAAGTTGATGGCGATTACAAGTCTAGTGTTTGCGGAATTTTTCGTGCAACACGGCGGATTATTACTTCGTTTGTTCCAATAAGAATTTTCTAAAATTCTAATATTAAAAAAGGGATCGGAAACGATCCCTTTTTTATTTTGGTTTCGCACCAAGCTCTCGGAGTTGAGTGGAAATGTAGGAATTCCTACATAGTTTTGAAGAGGAAGATTTTATTGACAGAGATAGGATTTTGTGATAAGGAGAACGGGCGCTCCCACGAGCCACTCCCCCCAAATCCCAATGCAGGGCGGGGGCGATCTTTGCCGATGTAGGAGTTCTTACACGGATTTTCTAAATCTCACATAGAACGGATCGAATCCCATCTTCTTCCAGAATTCTACCGCTCCTTCATTCTCGGAAATTGCTCTTAATTCTACAGCTAAGATACCTTTTTCTTTCGCGTAACGAAACGTTTCATCTACAAGAGGTTTCATATATCCGGATTTTCTTTTACCTTGTTTGGTGATGGCCAGGTCTATGAATAAATTTTTCTCCTCTAAAAGATACGGTTTTTCTTCCACTCTTGCGATCAGAAGAGAGACAAGTTCTTCTTCTATAAATCCACCGATAAATAATACTTTGTCAGTTGCCCTGAGTTTTAAGTAGATATCCACCATTTTGGCAGCGGCTCTAGGACGGATCTTGAATATTCCATCTAAAGGAAGCTTATTGACCATTCTAAAAAATTGATTTACCAATTCAATTGCTGCCTCCCTATTTTGAGGGAGGATCGGTCTTATCTCCAAAAGTTTTTCAGACATTAAAATAAAACTTTGCAAATGACCGGAGTTTGTGGAGTATTTTTTATAAAAGAAAAGAGAAGTTTCTCTCCTTTTTGCAAATAAATAAAAAAAGAAACGATTCCGGTTGTTACTAATACGAAGGCAAAATGATCTTTCGAGCACTTATAATTCTATCCTTCTTCTCACTTATCAATTGCGAAAACGGTAAATCGGAACTACCACCTGTAGTTTTGGGATATATAGCTTTGGATTATCTCATTCTAACGGACCCGGATCGTTCTTCCGTTTATTTTTCCACGGTCAGATCCCTTGATTTAGATATTGCTTATGAAACGGATGCGGAACCTTTCACTGGGAACTATATCGTCGGAGGTTCTAATATTTGGAATGTGACCGATAGTAATTTGCAGGATGTTTTTGCAGACAGAGGTTATCCTGTTGCAGTTACTGTTCCGACTGATCTTTCGGAGATGAACGAGATCCCGAATCAGAATAGATCCACTTGGAGTGTGAATCAACTTTTGGATCTGGTGCCTAGATATAGAAAGAAATCTTCCAATTTTCAATCCACTAGTTTCTTTATCGTGTATGTAAGAGGACAGTTGGCAGACGCGCCTGGTGTGATTGCGGTTACAATTTCAGGAGTTTTAGGAATTGGACCTCCCGTGATTTTTGTATTCAAAGATATGATAGAACAGTTTAGCAATATCGCTTCACCTGATAGAGTGAAGAAGGCGGAACAAATGACAGTGACCCATGAGCTTGGACATGCACTCGGGCTGGTTAATGCTGGGATCCCTTTATATTCTTCTCACCAAGACAAAGATCATGGAAATCATTGTACGAATTCATCCTGCGGAATGTTCTGGGCCTTAAGCGAGACCAAGGTCGAAACTTTCAGCCCAGCGAGTCCTTTAATTTTCGGACAAGAATGTAGAGACGATATTCGAAACTACAATCCTTGATTAAAGTAACTTATTCGCGAAGTAAGACTTTAAAGAATCTATGGAGACCCTTTCTTGGGACATACTATCTCTTTCTCTTACCGTAACGGATTTATCCGTTAAAGAATCATAATCTACAGTGATACAATAAGGAGTTCCGATCTCGTCCTGTCTGCGGTATCTTTTTCCGATAGCGCCGCCTTCGTCGTATTCCAAATTCCCTAAAGAAGATAGGTTCGCATAAATCGATTTTGCAAGTTCTGGAAGTCCGTCTTTTTTCATGAGAGGAAAAATCCCTATTTTCACAGGAGCAACTTGAGGAGCGAAACGAAGAACTGTTCTTGTTTCTCCATCCGCTAGTTTTTCTTCTGCGTAAGCGTCTGAAACGACCGCTAAGAATAAACGGTTTAAGCCCAGTGCAGGTTCTACCACATAAGGCACATATTTTTTGTTAGCTGCCTGGTCTTGGTATTTCAGATCTTCTCCGGAGAATTTTTCATGTTGGGAAAGATCGTAATCAGTTCTAGAAGCAATACCCCAAAGTTCTCCCCATCCGAATCCGTATTTGTATTCGATATCGGAGGTAGCTTCGCTGTAAAAAGAAAGTTCTTCTTTCTCATGTTCTCTGATCTTCAGATTTTCTTTTCTTAAACCTACATGATCCGTTAAGAACTTAAGGCAATATTCCACCCAATGAGAGAACCATTCTTTTTGGGTTCCCGGTTCGCAGAAGAATTCCATCTCCATCTGTTCGAATTCTCTGGTGCGGAAAACGAATTGTCTCGCCATGATCTCGTTACGGAAAGATTTGCCAATCTGAGCGATCCCGAACGGGATCTTGTTCCTAGTCGTTGAGATAACGTTCTTAAAATTGATAAAAATACCTTGGGCAGTTTCCGGGCGAAGATAAATATCCTGCGAATCTTCTGCGGAAGCCCCATGAGAAGTTTTGAACATCAAATTGAAGTCTCTTGCTTCCGTGAAAGTTCCTCTATTACCGCAGTTCGGGCAGGCGAAATTTCCTGCCTTAATGACCTCGTTCATTTTTTCCAGGGTCAATCCTGTTGCCGCGCCTTCTCCTTTTTGGTCTTCCAAAAATTTGTCGGCTCTGATCCTGGTCTTACAATTTTTACAATCGATGAGTGGGTCGTTAAAATTAGAAACGTGTCCGGATGCTTCCCATACTTTCGGGTTCAGAAGGATAGAAGAATCCAATCCGACAACGTCTTCTCTCAAGTGGACAAAATGTTTCCACCAGAGTCTTTTTAAGTTATGGAGAAGTTCGGCTCCGTAAGGGCCATAGTCGAAGGTATTGGAAAGTCCTCCGTAAATTTCGGATCCGGGATAAACAAATCCTCTTCTTTTACAAACGGATACAATATCCTTGAGAGAGGAATCTAGGGTTTCTTTTTTCTCCATAGGTCCAAGGATTCTCGAATAGGATTCGTGATAAAGTATTAAATTCGTAGGAATTCCTTCAATTCTTGTTTGCTTCCGGAACAAGCTAGGGTCCAATGGACAAGGATATTCGGAATGAAAAAGGAAATTTCGCAGAAGGAAAAATTAGTCTTTTGGGGGATCAATTTTCTCTCTTGGACCTCTCCCATTTCCATGATTGGGTTCGGGATCTTTTTTCCTCTGGGAGTTATCTTCCTATTTCCGAAAGAGGATAGGGTACTTAGGCCGGCATTCCATTCCGTTTTTCTACAAGTAGTCCTCGGGCTGTTTTTATTTTCTCTAGAACTCCTATTTTTAATTTTTCCAAAAGCAGAAGAGATATTTTCTTTATTCGTTCTGCTCAGTTCGGAAGAGCCTAGTTCATCCGGATTCCTTGTTCTAACTTTAATGTTCTTCCTGGGCCTGGCAGTATTTTTTCTACAGGCAAAACATATTCGAAAAAGTTTAAGACCGGAAGATCCAAGACCTCTTATCTTAAATCCGGTTTTAGTATTTCTGACCGTCGGCTGCTTAATACTATTCACTCATTATTTAACATATTCCGATCCGTTCCGAACGAAGATGGCTACCTTTGCGGTCTTCTCCGAAAGCGTTTGGATTTTCTTTTTTACCGCAGTAGGACTTGCGGAACTTCTATCCGGCAAAAGACCATTCTTCTTATTCAAGAGGCCTTGGGCCTGGTTTGTAAGACAAACCAGAGATTCGTTTGCAAAGGAAGAAGGGGATCTGCCTGCTTCTGCCAGAAAACGTAAGAACGCAAAAGTTAGAGATATTATCTTAGCGGGCTGGGGTCATATCTATACGGGACGTTTGTGGAAAGGATTTCCGATCCTATTCGTATATCTGCTCGGGTTATTATTATTCGCTACATTTTTCTTCTCTTGGTGGGAACCTGCTTTAGGGATCCGCTTTCTTGCAAGTTTAGGTTTAAAACCTGGGCTTTCCGATAAAAAGTTTTTTGAAGTGGCATCTTCCGTTTGGATTTGGTCTGCGATCTTAACTGTATTAGTTTTAGTTAATGTGTTTTCAGGATGGCTGCTCCGGAGATCCTTTCATTCTAAAACTCCTCTTTTGGGTTTGAGCCCGGGTTTTGAGAATAACCTTGGATTAAGCGTTTTGGTCCATCTAATAGTGATCTGTTTGATCTTACTTATGCCGACCACGATCGCTTTCCAAAAAGAAAGTAAATCCCGTCCTACGGATCATTTTACACCCGAGAATCATGCTGAATTCTATTTTATAGATCCGAATCTTCCGGATGAGGTAAAAGGACTCAATGGCGGTGTGATTACCGGAACGGATACGCCTAATAGTACCCAAGGTGAAAAGATCCCTGAAGAAAAACCTTCAGACGAGGGCAGAGTAAAGGGAGAAGTTAAAAAGATCAAAGGTAAAAAACTTCCTCCTACTTATTCCAATTATATCTCCGCAAAGATGAGAACTTTCGAATCCTTTATGGATTATTGGAGAAGTGCTCCTCGAAATTATTCCTGCGTAGTAGCTTATACGATTACTCCGGATGGAGAAGTTGTGGATGTGGAACTTGTACAAAATTCTCCTTATCCGGAACAAGACCAAAGAACATTGGAATTGATCGAGAACCTATCTCCTATGATGCCTCCTCCCGGAACAAAAGGTTATATAAGAGTCACGGAACTTTTCTGGAATGGGCCTTTGGATGCTAAGGCTATGCCCACTCCTTTACAACAAGAGCTGGTGAATATGTTCGACGGCCGTTATATGGAGGAATTATGAGTTTAGAAGTAATTCTTCTTGCGATCGGAAGTATTTTTCCTTGGGGATTTTATCTTATCTATACCCAGCCCAACACGGGTAGAGAAAAACGTTTCTTTTTTATAATATTCTTCGCGCTACTTTTAGGATGGATCTCCACTGAACTAGTCCTTCGTGCGAGTGCCTTCATTTGGCCAGAGACGGAGATCAAGGCTAAGGTAGCAAAATCAATTCTTTCCCAAACTGCATTTCTTGCATTCGTGAAAGCGGGAATGATGGAAGAATTATGTAAATCCATCCTGATCGTTTCATTATCCCTTATCCTCGCTTTTGATTGGAAGAAAAAGGAATTCCTCCCGGAAACGTTTTTAGTAGGTGGGTTTGTAGCATTGGGTTTTGCAGGAATAGAAAATTATCATTATATTCTGACCGCAAAAGAAGATGATAGGATCCATACTTTCATTCTAAGAACATTAAAATCTTCGAATGCACATTTACTCATTAATTTATGTTTTGCACTTTGTCTGATCAAAAGTAATAAAAGACAGTTCCCGGACAAGTATTGGTATATTCTTTCCGGGTTCTTACTTGCTGTGGTCCAACACGGACTATTCGACTTTTTTGTGATCCCAGTCGGAAGATTCGGACATTGGGCGGCAACAGCACTCTTCGTAGGGATTTGGGTCTGGATCGTGAAAGACAGAAGAGTGTATATGAAAGAAGAAAAAATATATAAAGAAAAACCTCCCCAGGAAAAGCCTCTTAATGAAGAAGTTTCTCAGGTCGTTCCAGAGATAATCCGTTGAAATACAAAGAGATAAGAGTTTCCATTCCGAAAGATTTTGCGGAAGAATTTTCCGCCTACTTGGACGAATGGCAGGTAGCAGGATATTACGAAATTCTATTCGATAGGGAAGAACCTAGAAAACCGGACGAAGAGATTATCTCGGATAATACTCCGATCAGAGTGTATCTGGCAGAAGATGATGTTCAGTCGGAAGCCAAAATTTGGGTCTATCTACAAACAGTCGCTCCGGAAAATTCTTTTGCAGAATCCAGATGGATAGAAACAAAAGAATACGAAGAAGCTTATAAAGAATTTTATAAACCGTTTTCAGTCGGAGTTTTCTGGGTGGTGCCTACCTGGGAAAAAGAAGACTGGGAAAAAAACAAAAAGTTAGAACAAAAAGATTCCCTTCCGGTTTATATCAATCCGGGGCTTGCATTCGGAACAGGACATCATGAAACTACTCGTTTGGTTTTATCCAGGCTTGGCTCCATAGATCTGAAAGGAAAGAAGGTCGCTGATATTGGTGCAGGTTCCGGGATCCTATCCGTGGCAGCGGCAAAATTAGACGCATCTAAAATTATAGCAGTGGATATAGATCCGAATGCCGTACGTTCCTCCACATTTAATAGGGACGAGAACGGGATCTCTCCGGAAGTTTTAGTAGTGGAAGAAGGGGGATTCGATCATCCGCAAATTTCTTCCGAACAATTCGATCTATGTGTTGCTAATATCACATTCGCGGTCTTAAAAGCGAATATGGAAAAGATCGCAGGACTTCATACGGATCATTTTCTTTTTAGCGGTGTGATCACGGAAAGAAAAGAGGAATTTCTGGAACTTCTATCTTCCCAAGTAGGAGGTAAATCTTTATATGAAACCTCCTGGAACGGATGGGAGCTGATAGAATGGATCCGCAAATAGTATTACGTTTTATTAATAATTAATATCGGAGAAAAAATGAGACATTACGACGTATTCGGAATAGGGAACGCACTTGTGGATATTCTAATCCCTACCGAAGATTCTTTTTTACAAAAAATGGGCTGGAACAAAGGGATCATGACCCTGGTGGATGCAGAAGTGCAGGGTGGGGTCCTTACCGCTTTAGATGGACATAAAAAAGAATTAAGATCAGGCGGAAGTGCTGCGAATACGATGATCGCACTCGCAAATTCAGGAGGGACCGGAACCTATACCGGAAAAGTAAGCGAGGACACTTACGGGGAATTTTACAAACAGGACATGGAGAAGGCAGGGATCTTATTCGAAGTTCCTCCTTCCAAGGAAGGGCATACCGGGACATGTGTGATCCTTACGACTCCAGATGCAGAGAGAACAATGCTCACTCATTTGGGAATTTCTTCCACATTGACCAAACAAGATCTGGATCTGGAAAAACTAAAGGTCTCTTCTTATAGTTATGTGGAAGGATATCTTTGGGACGGACCATCCACCAAAGAAGCTTGTCTTTTGGCAATGGAAGAATCCAAAAAAGCGGGAGTAAAGGTGGCATTTACCTTCAGCGATCCGTTCTGCGTAAACCGTTCCAGAGAGGATTTTTTAAAACTCACTAAAGAATATTGTGATTTAGTTTTTTGTAATGCAGAAGAAGCAAAGGCACTCGCCGCTACAGAATCCAAAGAAGACGCTTTAAAATTTATCTCATCCATTTGTAAGAATGTAATGATGACGGACGGTTCCAACGGTGCGTTCTCTTCCGTAAACGGGACTATCAGTCATATCGGCGGATTTCCTGCCCAGAATTTATTAGATACTACCGGAGCAGGGGATTGTTTTGCGGCAGGTGTTCTTTACGGACTCACCCACGGATTTTCACCTGATAATGCGGCAAGATGGGGAAATTACGTTGCATCCAGGATCGTACAAGAGATCGGACCTAGACTTTCCGTCAGACTTATGGGCAGACAGGAAGAAATATTAGGGAAGACACGTAGTTAAGAGAGAGACGCTAAGGTATCTCACGCAGAGGCGCTAAGTCGCAGAGAGAAACAGGTTGGTGGAAGCTTGGTACTTGCATGCTTGCTGTAGGTATTCCAACAGGATTCAACTCTGAATATGAAAAAAACTCTGCGACTTTTCCCCTAAGGACAAGAATAAGTTAAAGAAACAGTGCTCATGTTTCCGTTCTCCGGAACGGAAAATGTGAGCGGAGTTCCTACGATCGTATCCGGAAAACCGTCCAGGTTTCCAGTATCAGCCAGACAATACAGCTTATGAGTTCCGGAATTGATGTATTTCATCTTTACTGTTCCATTTCTTGCGGGTGTGGCAGCTAATGGAAGTTTTGTAAGAATATCCGTTTCATTCTCTCTAAAAACCGCAAAATAATGAGTTAAATTTCCGGAGCCGCCTGTGATTGCCAAAGAAGAGGCCCCGCTTGGATAGATAGTCCTGGATCTGGACAAAATCCCTCCACCCATATCAGTCTGTCCTTGGTGATTTACTTTCCAATCGCTGATAGAGATCAAAGTCGCCGCAGTACTTCCGTCAGCTGCTTTGATGGAGTGAACCATTAGATTTTCCTTAAGGTTCATTCTTACTTCGAAAATATAAGGCTCGAATCCAGGTTTAAAGTCCATATCCGCTTCTCCGGGTTGTACGGAATAGAGAAGAGGGAATACTAATGGATACGCCGATTTATCGGTGGTCCCTGCTGCGTATGCAAGTCTTGGAACTATATTAAATCCATACACACCATAGTTATCGAAGAAGGTTACTTTTGTAAGATCTACCCCCGGTGAATTTCCCCAACCGGTAACAAGGGAGCGGATATAAGTTCCGGTATAATAATACTGGCTTGCGAGTCCTGAAGAAGTTCCTGCAGTAGGATCGTTGGAAGGAAATTCCGCTCCTTCTCCATTTAAGAACTGGATCATTTTGAATTCGCCGTTCAGGGATCGGCAGGTGTTTGCATTCAATGTATAAGGTTGGGTACAATACACTTCTCTATTAGGAGCGACGTTATCCCAGAAAGCTTTTGCAGCTGCAACAGTTCTGATCTGAGAAAGATTATTCAGACCGTCTTGGTATTTGGAAGAAATTCGGATCTCACCTATATCGATATAGATGGGAAGATTTGCCATTTTAGGAAGACCTGCTAGATTGAAAGCAGTATCCCCGGACAGATCTTCGTATACATTCCCGGTTCCGTTATTGTATTCTGAAAATTCCAAAGGACTGTCCGTGGCATAAGTACCTTTCATTAGAAGTAACATTCTATTATTGAAAAGGGTACTAATTACGGGGTTATCAGTGGCGTTCCCTTCCCAATGCCCTACCTTACAATCTGAAACGAATGCTAGCGAAAAACAAAAAAGGTATAGAAGACGATTCGTTTTAGAGATCATAAGAATACGCTCACCATTAAACCGAAATGGAAAAATTCAGTATCCACTTTATTGTAATAATACGGGTTATTTAACCTGGAATCCACAGTAGGACCTACATAAGGATACTTTGTTTCCGCGGGTGAATTTAAATCTGATTCATAAATTTTATTATAATCCAGTCGGATACCGATCCGGATCTTCTTCCCGGCAACAAAACTCGCTTCGAATCCTGCATATAACGTATTGTCCCAGCGGGAAGTGTTTGCAGGTCTTGCAACCACATAGGTTTCTCCGAATCCGGCCTTCACCATAAATGTGATCGGAAGTTCGAAGGGAAGTTTGTAACAGAGAGCGGAATATACAGGTATAGTGGTAAGTGCTCTTTCCGATCTGGACAGATAGTTGGAATAGGAAGCTCCTACTTCTACATAAAAGATCCAAGGCCAAGGAATTCTATAGAAGAATCCACCACCCAAAGTGGTATCCAAATATTTCTGAGCTTCCGATCCAGGGAATGGGTTAGAAGCACCAACCCAGGCGCCAATTTCCGGTTTTCTATTATCATAGAATGCAGGAAGTTCTTCCTCTAATTCTTCGTCGTCGGTGCCGTCTTTTTTATCGGAACGGGAGAGTCCGGAAGAAGGCAGATTTCCGCCTGCTTGTGCCAGGATCAATTCTCCATTTCTAAAACTGTTCCCGATCTTATTAAAATCCATAGGAGGAGAAACAGGATTACCTCCCAGGTATTTTACCGCTTTATTATCCAGTTGGTCCGGATAAGAGAAGGCCTGCGCCCATGGGAAAAGTAAAAATGCGATCGGAAGGAGTTTTTTCATCTAGGAACTCCGCCGAATTCTTTCCTGTTTTGGTACATTCGATCTATTTGAGGAAATGAATCGTAGTACGCTTTTAGAAAATACAATCCGTAAGGGGGGAGGGTAATCCCTGCTATGGTTCTATCTTTGGAAGAAAGTATTTTCAATATATTCGTCTCTTTGCGCTTCTCTATCGCTATTTCAAAAAGTGTTCCGGTCAGGATCCGGACCATATTATGGAGGAAACCGTTTGCCTTGATCCGTAAACGAAGAAGTCCGGGCTCTTCTTCACTTTCTATAAGGCTCGCATCATAGATGACCCGGGTAGTTGTCCTTCGGTTCCGCATCGAAGTGGCTTTTGCCAGACTTCTGAAGTCATGCTCTCCCTTTAGTAGTTCCAGTTCTTCTCTTAAGCGGGAAACGTCAATCCGATGTTGGTACCAGAATGCTCTGTTTTTCCAAACCGGTCTTGGAAACCTCGCATTTACCAAAAGATATTCATATTCTCTTGCGGTACAGGAAAACTGAGAATTGAAGTTCAATGGGACTTCTGTGATCTCATGAATTGCCAGACCCCGGTCGGTGAGCGCATTCATTCCGAGTAGGAACTTCGACAGATTGGAAATAGGGGAATCCGTCTTAAAATTTACGATCATTCCCCTGGCATGGACTCCAGTGTCGGTCCTTCCCGCTCCCCAGATACGAGTTTGTTTTTTGAGAAGAATATCCAGTGCCTTTTCTATTTCTTCCTGAACCGTGGGAGATTGTTTCTGGCTTTGGTATCCGAAAAAACATCCACCATCGAATTCAATCAGCAAGGCATAGTTTCTAGGATCTTCTGTCATAGTCTGGAGCGAGAATGGGAAGGAGTAAGACTAAGTGGAGAAGGGAGAAACAATTCTCTTATTTTTCTCCGCCCATTTCTTCTATGATCTTATTGTATTCGTCATAGAGTTCTTTTGCCATATCGATGATGACGGAAGGTTTGGACTTAGATGCCTTACCTGAACCGTACAATCTAGAAAGAGTTCTTTTGGCGCGGATGAGAAGGTTCAGTTTAGAAGCCGCATCGGATGCTAGTTCTTCCTTGAACTTCATTGTGAGATAAGCGGAAAGATAGATGACTCCGTCGAATCCCCAGTTTTTGTCCGTATCGGGCCCGAGTAGATAAGAAGCTGCATCCACAGGTTCTGAACCTGATTGCATGATCTCCATTGTGTCCGTGTACCAGCCCGCGGATTTTTGGTATAAAAGGTCCCGGATCTTGTCGTAACCCATACCTGGAAACTCAGTATTCACATCATCGAAGTACCAAGCGCCTCTAACAGCGCAGACCGCTTTTTTAGGTGTAGGAGCTACTGTCACTTTTCTGGACTGGTAACATTCTATCGCTAATAGATAAGACGCAGCACCCAAGATCAGGTTCCTTTCCTGGTAAAAATCGGTAGGTCCCATGATGGACTCTATGTTTTTGCGTCTAACTTCTGCGGATTCCCTTAATTTTGCGAGTTCGTCCGCATCTAGTCCGGACCAATCTTTAGGGAACGCGGTATAAAGACAACGAGGGCAGACGTTTAGAACGTAATCGTTCGGGCTCACACGGCCGAATTTTTTGTTTTTTTCGTATAAGCGACGTAATTCCTGGGTGAGTTTACCGGCGATCAGCCTTCCACCCCCTTGGAACATACTTTCCCTTTGGTGGACCTCGCTACAGATAGGGCAGACCGTATCTTCTTTGTTGCGAAACGAGATTTTTTTGCCTTGGGCTAATGCTGTTGCTGTCATACGAAGAATTTCCGGAAAAATCGAGCCGGAAGCGTCAATTCTCACCGTATTCTAACCGATAGACTAAGAAGAAAAGCACGATTTTCGGGTTGAACCCGGTCTTCTCAGGAAGATACTAAGGAAAAGGTCCGCCAATGAAAAAACTTCTCGTTTTCATGATTGCGATGTTAGTCGCCCCAGTTCTATTACACGGCGAAGCCGTTTCTATGAAATCGTATAAGAAGAGAATAGAACTCTTAACTTATTTAAGAGCGATAGAACCTGTTGTTAAAAATTATCCTGGAGAGGTAAAATCCTCCGGGCAGGGTCAGGCCCAAGCAGATGGGGAAAGACTCGCGAAGTATAAAGAACTCAAAAGATTGTACCAAGAAGGTCTTCTGTATTTCTTCGAAGGGAATTTCGTAAATTCTTATCGTAGATTTTTAGAATCCCAGCTTGGAATGGAACTTCTTCTGGAAGAACTTTCTCAGGCATATGTGGAAAGAACGGAAGAGATCCTGAAAACAGCGATCGAAAAGAAAAATCCGAATAATCCTATGGATAGAGCGCTTGTGGATATTTCCGTGGAATACGGAAAAACAAGTTATATCCGTGCGGATATCAAGGAGAATAGAGAAGCTCCTTATACCCGCAGAATGTACAACCCTAGAGAATTCCATTACGTGGTAAATAAATACACCATCGAAAAAAATATGGAGTTAGGTTATCAATTCTTGGGAGAAGCCAAGGAAGCACGTAATAACGCACTTAAGATAGAAAAACATCTGGAGAAACACCAAAAACTCCAGCCTGAGCATAGAAAACATCGTATCGAAATGTATTTGGGAGCGATCAATCTTTGCAGGGACGCAAGATCCAATGCGATGAATATTTTCAAACTCAAGTATCCTTATGATAATTATTATCTGCAAAGATCGGACGCTAAAACTGAAGAGACTCGTAACGAGATCGGAGAGATCACTCCGGGTGAAGTTGTTTCGGTAGAAGGAGTTACATATGACTTCTCCACTAACCCTCTTGTCCGTGCGGATAATAGAATGAGCCCCGTATTCGATAAAAGAATTCCGGACGATTATCGTAGAGACGCTGTGGATATTTTAGGCAGAGTTTATGACGATGAGATCGACAATAAACTATATCTTCGCTGGGATGCTGATACTCGTAAAAAACTTCTGGGAGATAAGATCCCTCCAGGAGCTCAGAAGAGAAAACAAGCTGCAGCTGCTTCCCAGCCTGCTAATAAATAAGAACCTTCCATTCATCTGAAAATAAAAAGGCCGGTCTCATAGAGATCGGCTTTTTTATTGGATCAGGTCCTTTATATACCAAGCGAACATCGTAAGTTATGATCGGATTGGAATATTTCATTCGTGTTTCTCTCTTTGACTAATGTTAAGAATTTGCTTTCCTTGTTCACTGCGATACTAAAGCATAGTTCGCATGAATCCACTCAAGTTTATGGAAAGCCGTTTGGGCAGGTTTTCCCCGAAGTATCGCAAACTGGTATTACGCACCTATGTCGTAACCTTAAGGCTGGTACTTACGGTAGCGTTTCCTACTATGATCGCCGGGATTTTTTATGCGGTCATCGGTAAGAGAGAAAAACAATATGCTTCTTTTCTAAAGGGTGCAAAAACTTGGGGACCAGTTGTGATCCGTATGACCAAAACGGATCTTATGATCAAGAATGAGATGCAGATCCCGGAAAAGGGTCATATGATCTTTTTAAATCATGTAAACGAAATAGATTTTCCTTATGATTGCCTGGTGGTCAACAAACCGTATCTGGCAAACCAAGTGATCAAAAAAACTTTAGTGGCCTATTGGTGGATGAAGGCGATGGGTTCTCAGGTTTTTGAGACCTCCAAAGCGGCTACGATCGCAGTATCCGTTCGTAATTTAATAAAAGGGCTTTCCACTACTTCTTATATAGTTTATCCGGAAGGTCATAATTCTTATTCTGAAATTATCCAACCGATGCAAAAAGGGATGATCAAACTTGCGTATGAGAATAAAATTCCTGTGGTGTTGGTACTAAAATCTGGAATTACCACTTACCAGACGGAACCTATGTTTGCTAAGGTTGGATACAAGTTTATAGGAAGATATGAACCCTGGACTTACGAGACCTGGGAGAATTTTAGGGATTTCTTATACGAAACCATGAGCAAGGAAAAGATCGCATTAGACTCCGAGATCGGAACAGTGCGCGAACCTGTCTCTTCTAAATCCAAGTGATCAAAAGACTACTTATCGCAAACAGAGGAGAGATTTCTCTCCGTATCCAAAAGACCTGCAAAAGGTTAGGTATAGAGACAGTAGCCGTATATTCGGATGCGGATAAGGATGCACCTTTCGTAAAAGCGGCGGACTTTTCCTTTTATTTGGGAGAGTCGGAACCTTCTAGATCCTATTTAGTAATTCCTAATATACTAAAAGCAATTTCCGAAACGGGAGCGGATGCGGTCCATCCCGGTTACGGGTTCTTGTCCGAGAAGGCAGAATTTGCAAGAGAACTTTCCAAGGCAAAAATCTCTTTCTTAGGACCTAAGCCTGAAACTGTGGACCTGATGGGTGACAAGATCCGATCTCGTGCGGCAATGGAGAAGGCAGGAGTCCCTGTCGTCCCGGGATACGAAGGAGACTCCCAGGAACATTCCGTTTTATTAAAAGAGGCGGAAAGGATCGGATTTCCGGTCATGATCAAGGCGAGTGCGGGCGGCGGCGGAAAAGGAATGAAACGTGTCTTTTCCAAAGAGGAATTTTTGCCTGCATTAGAATCCGCACAAAGAGAGGCAGGAAACGCTTTCGGGGACTCAAGAGTATTTTTAGAAAAATATATTATAAATCCTAGACATATAGAAGTCCAGGTATTCGGAGATTCTTCCGGAAAAGTGATCCATCTATTCGAAAGAGAATGTTCCATCCAGAGAAGGCACCAGAAAGTAGTGGAGGAATCTCCCGCACCTAATCTGCCTTCTGAACTGAAACAAAAGATCTGCGAAGTAGCTGTTAAGGCCGCTTCTTCCATCGGTTATATCGGTGCTGGAACGGTTGAATTTATTCTGGGGGAAGATTCCTCATTCTACTTCTTGGAAATGAATACAAGACTTCAGGTGGAACATCCTGTTACTGAATCAGTAACAGGTTTCGATCTAGTAGAATGGCAGATCAGAATTGCAGAAGGTGTGAGTATCGAAAAACTCACCGGCGGAAAATCTCCCTCCCAGAGTGGACATGCGATCGAGGTCCGATTATATGCGGAAGATCCTGAGAATGAGTTCCTGCCTTCTATCGGTAAGATAGAACTCGCCAGATTCCCGGAAGTCCAAAATTTGAGAGTGGATTCTGGAGTGGTCACAGGTTCAGAAGTTTCTCTCTATTACGATCCGATGCTTGCTAAAGTGATCGGGACCGGAAAAACAAGAGAAGAAGCTCGCAAAAATCTGATCTCCGGCCTGGAAGAAACGATCGTATTCGGGCCGATCACAAATCTGAATTATCTAAAAGCGATCTTGGAACATTCCGAATTCGTAAAAGGAAACACCAATACTCATTTTTTAGAAAAACATAAAATAGTTTGGGAAGAATCCGGAGAAGAAAAAGAAGCACTCATGAGAACTGCATCTTTTCTTGCGAACCGAACAGTGAAAACTTCCTCCGTATGGGAAGCCGTCGGGCCGAACGGAGTTTGGGGAGAAATATCTTGAACCGTTTGTTCCGACTCCAATGGAAAGAAAAAGAATACGTATTGGATCTGGGAGATTCTTCCTCCAGACTATTCGGTCCTGAAAAAAAATGGGAATCACTTCTCACTCATTATTCTTGGACGGAAGGTGAGGACGGTTCTTATTCTTTGCCTGATGGAAGCGTAGCATTACTTAGAAGCGGGAAACTTTTCATCCATACAAAAGGAAAAACATTCCAGTTCGCGATCAAAGGAAGAGAAACTTCAGATGCACAAGCCGCTTCTTTAGAGATCAAAAGTCCTATGCCAGGAAAGATCATCAAGGTAGAAGTAAAGCCGGGAGACTCCGTTAAAAAAGGACAGACTCTTGCAGTCGTAGAAGCTATGAAGATGGAACATGCCTTGAAGGCTGGAGCAGATGCTAAAGTATTAGAAGTACTCGCTCATCCAGGTGATATTGTTTCCCAAGACCAGTTGCTGATCCGATTAGGCGAGTAAATTTATTTCCTTCTTCACATTCTTCGATCTTGTTTCATGCTACTGAAACATTTCAGTATTGTTAAAAATTAAATTCTTATTTCGAACAAACGGTATGATAATTTTAGAATCAGGTTTAAGTCGAAGCCCATGACCCAATATCAAAAGAAAAGGTTCCAGGAATAAATTTGACATCGAGTCAGATACTATTATACATTGCGAATTCCATAAAAATTTTCAGGTTACTGCATGAAGCATTTCCTTATTCGCATAGGCATAATTGCTATATTGGCCTTTGTTTCGACTCAAAGTATCTCCGCCGATCCGGGGCTTTTGGATGGTTGTGAAAAACCTCCTGAAAGAACGGATCTACCATTCTTTATTAGTCCTAAAAGACAGCTTTGTAAAAAGGATCTAGAAAAGAAGAAGGAAGGTTGGTTCCCGACTGGACTTCCTCTTCTAAACTCGGATCCGAATACTGGGATCGGTTACGGAATTCGTGTATTCGCATATAATAATGGAAAAAAAGAAGATCCATTTTTCGAATATACTCCTTATAAATTCAGAATTTACGCTCAGTACTTCAATACCACAAAACAACGCCAATACCAAGATATCGCTTTCGATGCTCCGTATGTGTTTGGAACACAATGGCGTTTGAGAGGGGAAGGTGTTTATGATGCCAACCCGAATACTTTATTCTTTGGTATTGGAGAATCTTCTCTCCAAACCTTAAGTTATACGGATAGGAACCAGGACGGAGGTTCTGTGTTCACTAACGCAACTTTTGCGGACCAACAAAGAAACCTGGCTTACACTAGACCTGGTGGTCCTGGAGATCCTGTAGATATTAACGGTGCCGTTTACAACGGATTCCCCGCACAAAACGGATTTAGAGTAACGGACTCTCAATACAACCGATATAATTTGATCTCTCCAACTGCTATGTTGAGTGGAGAAAGATCTTATGTCGGAGGAACTGTTCGACTCGTTGCTGGACTTCGTATGTCCCAGAATATCGTAAGAGCATTTGACGGAACTCTTGCGAATGCTTCTGATCCTTACTTAGATGGATTCGGGATCAATTCAGGTGGAAAGGCGATTAACGGTACTACTAAAATTACCGAAGATTATAATTCAGGAAAGATCTTAGGTTATCACGGCGGTATGGTAAACACACTTCGATTAGGAGTCGTTTATGATACGAGAGACTTGGAGCCGGATCCGAACCAGGGTGTTTTTTTAGAAGCAACCTACGAAAGATCCGCAAAAACTTTCGGATCTAATTTCGATTATTCCAAATATTTCACTCAGGCAAAATTTTTCTGGAGCCCGTTCCCAAGAGTTTTCGACAAATTGGTTCTCGCAGGACGAGGCGGTTTCTCCGTCACTGAGGGGGATGCACCATTCTTCGAATACCGTAACATGTGGGGAACCGAAGGTGTGATCTCCGGACTAGGTGGACGTACTACATTAAGAGGTTATAAACAAGACCGATTCGTGGGACGTGCAATGGGTTGGGGTAATATCGAACTTCGCTGGAAATTCGGATCTCTTTCCGTTGCAGGACAACACTTCGCATTCAACTTAGTTCCTTTCATGGACTTCGGACGAGTTTGGGACGACGAACATAAGGTGGGAACCAAGGATTATAAATATTCCCGAGGTATCGGTCTTAGGATCGCTTGGAATCAAACAACTATCATCATGTTCGACTATGCTGTTTCCAGAGAAGATAAACAGCTATTCGTAAACTTCAACCACGCGTTCTAAGGAAAAAGAAATGAGAAGAATATTAATAATAGTAAGATCCTTATTCACCTTATTCGCGTTTTGTATGTTCGCGATGGGTTGTGAAGAGAAGCTGGATCATAGTCCTTATGGTTTCAGAGAAGAAGATGACAGCGATCTAATTGCAGGAGCGCTTTTTTTCCAAAGTTTTACGACTAATCCAGATGGAACAACATCTGATTCTACAAGCGGTTTGATGTGGAAGACTTGTAGCCAAGGACAAGTGTTTAGCGGCGATGCTACAAATTTCAGTTGTAGGGGAGCGAGTGGAACACTGGCGAATCCGAGTTCCTTCGGAGCCTCAGAATTACAATATTGTAGTGTGGATCTGAATTCTTGTAATACATTAGGAATACCTCAAACATTAACGAATGTGTCCCCGATAGGTATCCCGGGAAATTCGGAAGCATATAATTCTTGTGCGAACGATAATACGGGTGGTTATAATGACTGGAGAGTTGCTAGTTTCTTAGAGTTAAAATATTTAAGTTCTAATAGCCGCAACTTCATGCTGTTAAAGTTCCCTGATACAATAGAGGCGTTCTATTGGAGTTCTACGGCGAATGAACAAGATGTGGCGGGTAAGACAGCTAGAGCGGTATCTTTTACCAGAGATAGATTTGGAGAAGATGAGGCTTTTAGCAAAACCAGCAGATATTTTATTCGCTGCGTAAGATAAGACACAGGATTAAGAGACACAGGGATATTTGGCACGCAGAGACGCTGAGCCGCAGAGGGTTTGGGTTCGCACAGAGTCTCAGAGATGTTGTTTTGTAGGAATTCCTACATTCGACATTTCTGTTTTATGAACCTCCGTGCCTTTGTGTCTCGGTGCGAAAATTCTCCGCGTCTTCGCGCCTCTGCGTGGGATTTTATGGAACTTTCCTAAACTTTATGGTAATATTATAAATTATTAATGTTTCTGATTTGCCTTGTTTTACTTTTCTATGTGACCTAAACAAAGGTTCACTTATATATCCCTTATATCTGGGTCGAAATCGTGTTTTAGTAATGTACAATTCGCTAATTTTTTTATAACCCTTGTGATGAAAGGGAACTTTTGCGTGACGAACGGGGTCACCAAAACCCTAATTCGAAATTTTCAATTGACATAAGCTCTTATAACTTCAATAACTAACGAACTTAAAATCTTAGATCCGGAGTGTACATGAGGATTAAAGAAATTAAATCGTTGGTGCTAACGATTTGTTTTGTAGCAAGTTTCAATATAGACGCCCAAGATTTTATCCCTGAACCGGGTTGCGACAAGCCTCCAGCGCGCAAAAATATGCCGTTTCATATGGATTCTTCTAAACAGCTTTGTGCAAAAGACTTAGCCGTTAAACGGGAAGGTTGGTATCCTACCGGACTCCCTCTAATCAATTCAGATCCGCTTGAAGGTGTTGGTTTTGGTGTTCGTGCGTATGCTTATAATAACGGTTTAAAATCGGATCCGTTATTCGATTATACTCCGTATAGAGTGCGGTTTTTTGCTCAGTATTTTAATACTAGTAAGAATGCTCAATACCATCAGCTCAGTTTGGATATGCCGTTTATTGCGAATACACAATGGCGTCTTCGTGCAGATGCATTCCTAACAATTACACCTACCACACTCTACTTTGGAATAGGTGAAGGTTCCTTAAAAACTCTGAGTTATTTTGATAGAAACCAACCTGGCGGGGATTATAATAATAACGCAACTTTTGCTGACCAGAGCAGAAATTTTAGTTATTATAGACCGGGAGGTCCTCAAGATCCGGTTTCCTTCGGAGGTAATACCTATTACGGAGTTCCAAGCCAACCGGGTTTTGTTGTTACCAATAAGATGTACAACGGATATATCATAGAAACTCCTATGATCAATTTAAGTACGGAGAGATCTTTCTTCGGTGGAACGGTTCGTTTAGTTGCCGGGATAAAAGCTTCCGAAAATATTATCAGGACCTTTGACGGAAAAAAAGCACCGGGTTATGATCCGGTTCTAGGTATGGATTACGGAGCAAATGTGCCTAACGCTAAAACCCGTCTGACCGAAGATGCGGAAGCTGGAAAGATCTTAGGTTATCATGGTGGATACGTAAACGCGATCCGTCTCGCGTTAGTATATGATACTCGTGACTTCGAACCGGATCCGAATAGTGGTGTATTCTTAGAAGGAACCTTCGAGAAGAACAGCAAAACATTCGGTTCAGATTTCAATTTCCAGAAATACTTTGCTCAAGGAAAATTTTTCTGGAGTCCGTTTCCTAAAGTTTTCGAAAAACTCGTGATCGCTTCGCGTTTTGGTGCGGGACTATCCGAGGGAGATGTTCCATTCTTCGAATACCGTAACATGTGGGGAACGGAAGGTCTGATCGGAGGACTCGGAGGTATTCGTACGATCCGCGGTTATAAACAAGATCGTTTCGTAGGAAGAATGATGGGCTGGGGTAATATCGAAGTGAGATGGAAATTCGGATCCTTACGTGTAGGTGATGAATACTTCGCATTCAACTTAGTTCCTTTCATGGACTTCGGACGAGTTTGGGACGACGAACATAAGGCTGGAACCAAGGATTATAAATATTCGCATGGTCTCGGACTTAGGATCGCTTGGAATATGGCTACTATCATCATGATCGACTGGGCAAAATCCAGAGAAGATGAACAGCTATTCGTAAACTTCAGCCACGCGTTCTAAGGAAAAAGAAATGAGAAGAATATTAATAATAGTAAGATCCTTATTCACCTTATTCGCGTTTTGTATGTTCGCGATGGGTTGTGAAGAGAAACTGGATCATAGTCCTTATGGTTTTAGAGAAGAAGATGACAGCGATCTAATTGCAGGAGCACTTTTTTTCCAAAGTTTTACGACTAATCCAGATGGAACAACATCTGATTCTACAAGCGGTTTGATGTGGAAGACTTGCAGCCAAGGGCAAGTGTTTAGCGGCGATGCTACAAATTTCAGTTGTAGGGGAGCGAGTGGAACACTGGCGAATCCAAGTTCCTTCGGAGCCTCAGAATTACAATATTGTAGTGTGGATCTGAATTCTTGTAATACATTAGGAATACCTCAAACACTAACGAATGTGTCCCCGATAGGTATCCCGGGAAATTCGGAAGCATATAATTCTTGTGCGAACGATAATACGGGTGGTTATAATGACTGGAGAGTTGCTAGTTTCTTAGAGTTAAAATATTTAAGTTCTAATAGCCGCAACTTCATGCTGTTAAAGTTTCCTGATACAATAGAGGCGTTCTATTGGAGTTCTACGGCGAATGAACAAGATGTGGCGGGTAAGACAGCTAGAGCGGTATCTTTTACCAGAGATAGATTTGGAGAAGATGAGGCTTTTAGCAAAACCAGCAGATATTTTATTCGCTGCGTAAGATAAGACACAGGATTAAGAGACACAGGGATATTTGGCACGCAGAGACGCTGAGCCGCAGAGGGTTTGGGTTCGCACGGAGTCTCAGAGATGTTGTTTTGTAGGAATTCCTACATTCGACATTTCTGTTTTATGAACCTCCGTGCCTTTGTGTCTCTGTGCGAAAATATTATAACGGAGCCTGAAGATCTCCATGGACCAGGTCATTGATCAGAATTGTATCATGTCTGGATGGGGATCTGTTCTCCGGATAATCCGTAGAATAATGAAGACCTCTACTTTCGTGTCTGGCAAGTGCAGAGCGAATGATCAATTCGGCCACCAGAACCAAATTACGAAGTTCTAATAAAGGATTTGTGACTATTGTCCTATTATAATAGTCCCTGACCTCCGCATAGATCAGATCCATTCTTCTTTTTGCTCTTTCTAAACGTAGATTGGAGCGGACAATCCCCACATAATTGGACATCGTATTTTTGATCTCCGAAAGATCATGGGAGATCAATACCCATTCTTCCGTATTGACTAGTCCTTCTTTATCCCAGGCAGGGATCTGTCCATGTTCAGGTAAGAAGTCCGGTGGATTTTTGCGGATCTCTTCTGCGATACGATTGGAGAATACTAAACATTCCAATAAACTATTAGATGCAAGACGGTTACCGCCGTGGACCCCGGTGCAGGAAGCTTCTCCCGCTGCGAATAGATTTTCTATTCTAGTTTTTCCCCAAAGGTCAGTTGCAATTCCTCCGCACATGAAGTGGGCGGCAGGCACAACTGGGATCGGATCCGTAGTGATATCTATTCCTAATTCAAGACATTTTGCATAAATGGATGGGAAGGATCCTTTGATCTCTGCCGCAGGTTTATGTGAGATATCCAACCAAACATGTGGATCTCCCGACTTCTTCATTTCTGCGTCTATGGCTCTTGCGACTATATCTCTTGTGGCAAGATCAGCCATTGGATGGTATTTTTTCATGAACGGTTCACCGTCCATTCCAAGTAATACCGCGCCTTTTCCTCTAACTGCTTCTGAAATTAAAAACGAATCTCCTTTTTCGTGGTAGAGGGAAGTAGGGTGGAATTGGTAAAATTCCATATTCCGGATCTCGGCGCCTGCACGATATGCACAGGCAACACCGTCACCTGTTGCAATTTTAGGATTTGTAGTATGAGAATATACCTGTCCTGATCCACCGCTTGCTATAATCGTTTTTTTAGCAAGGATAGGGATCACTTCTCCGGTTTGGTTGGAAAGAACATAGGCCCCGAAACAGATCAGACCCTTCTTTTTGAGATGGTGGGGAGTGATCAGATCTACCACAGTATGGTATTCTAATATTCTAATATTTGGGTTTTGTTTTACGATCTGAAGGAGGGTTTTTTCGATCTCGTGACCGGTCCTGTCGTGAGCATGGACGATACGATTTGTTCCATGTCCGCCTTCTCTATGAAGATCGAATTCTCCCTCTGGATTTAAGTTGAATGGAACGCCGTATTCTAAGAGTTCTTTGACTAAAGGAGGACCTTCTTTCACCAAAACCCGGACAGCTTCCGGATCGCATAGTCCTGCGCCTGATTCTAATGTATCTTTTACATGGTCCTCGAATTTGTCTCCCTCGGCAAAAACGGAGGCGATGCCGCCTTGTGCATAATTGGTGTTAGACTCGTAATCGGACTTTTTGGTCACGATCACAGTCTCACCTACATTAGAAAGTTTTAATGCTTGGAAAAGACCGGTAATACCGCTCCCAATGACTAGAAAATCGGTTTTAATTCTTGGCATTTGTACAAATTCGGCGGTATTACACCGCCGAGATCAGTTACTTACGTTTTGTGCCGGTGTTTAGAAGAGCTTCTACGTAATCAATGGAACGGATCAACTGGAAGTCAGGTTTGATCGGATCGTTCTTATGTTCTTGTATGAACTTCTCCGCTTGACCGTTCGATTTTACCCAGCCTTCCAATTTTTTTACGTCGAAATGGCTTTTTTCCTCAGCAGAAGATGGTAACTCAGGAAGGTGATTCCACATATTCTCTTCGCGGTAATGGAATGGGAAACTGCCGTCTTCTTCGGAAGAAACATCCACATCAGGTTTGACTCCGACTACTTGGATGGTGTTCCCGGAAGGAGCATAGTATCGTGACTGTGTAAGTTTGATATAATAAGCTCCGTTTCCTCTTAACTCTTGCAGCTTTTGAACGGTTGCTTTTCCGAAAGATCTCTCTCCCAGAATTAAGCCGCGGCCATGATGTTTGAGTGCAGAAGCTACGATCTCAGAAGCGGAAGCAGACTTAGCATTGATCAAAACTGCAACAGGCAGATCAGTCAGATCTTTTTTACCGGCGTTTGAATCTTCAGGGCTTCTGTTCGGACTTTTTACGGAAACGATCAGTCCGTTCGTCACAAACATATCCGCAAGATCGATTGCCAGATCCAAATAACCTCCCGGGTTATTTCTAAGATCTAAAACCAATGCTTTTAGTTTGGTTCCTTTAGAAGTGGATTGTTTTTCTAATTCTTTAAAATGTTGAACGAATTCTTTATCAACGGAAGGATCTGATTTTACGAAACCGGTCAGTTTGATATATCCAATATAAGGATGATTATCTATCAACTTGCTTGTGATATTGCGGATCTCGATCGTATCTCGGATCACATCGATTGCCAAGGTTCCTGCCACTCCTTTTCTGCGGATGGTCAGAGTTACTTTGGATCCTTTTTTTCCTTTGATCCTTTCGACTACCTTGTCGAGTAACATTCCTTTTGTGGATTTTCCATCCACAGCAAGGATCACATCACCTGCGCGGACACCTGCGGTAACTGCAGGTCTTCCTTCCAACGGGTTTTCTACGATAACTTCTTTATTACCGCCGCCGCTTAAGATCGCGCCAATTCCTTCGAAACTTCCGTCTTCGATCTTTGCCATGGATTCTTCCCAGGCGGCTTTTAGGAAAACTTGGCTATGCGGATCTAAAGAAGAAAGATAACCGTTAGCCGCAGCTAGATATACATCCTTGATACTGAACGGTTCTTTTTCTTTAGGATCTTCTTCTCCAAACGGGTCTTTGAGTGGAGGAGTAGTGTAGTTTTGCAGATTTTTTTCGAGGTAAGCAAGAATTCTATCAAAGTCTTTCTTGGAGAAGTTGGTCTGCTCCCATTTAGCGGTAAGCACTTTTTTGCGGACCTTCTCCCTTTCCACCAACTTGAGGACCTCGTCATTTGAAAGTTTAGGTTTGTTAGACTCTTCTTTTAGTTTTCTGTCTCGGATCTTCTCTACTTCTTTATAGTCCGGATCGAATAGAACGAATTTGTCCTCAGTAGAAAGTTTGAAAGATTTGCCCGGGAAAATATCATCCGATTCTTCGTATTTTTCTCGGTCGGTAAAATAACTTTCCGGATAGAGATAGAGGCCATGAGGCAAAGATAAAAGTGCAAAAACCGCTGCATCCTTATAGGCGCGGTTTTTATCTATATTTTTATCTATATAGTTTCCCTCAACAGTCTTGACTACGCTGTCAAAATCTTTGAGAGTGAAATCTGCCGTGGTCTTGGAATTTCCGGAAGAAGGTTGGCAGAAGAAGATGCTCGTACATAAGATAACTGAGAGAAAGGATAAGGAGAAGGATCTCAAGCTTTTCAAATCGGGTCCTCTTTTTGCAAGGTTGATTTTCGATCATTTTCCACCCGGAACAAGCATTGTCAATCTATTCCCCCGAAATCTCTTATTCTATGGAGCTTTGGAAAAGTTCTGTATTCTTCCTTTTTTCTGCTTTGTGGGAACTTTTTACTGCACTTCTGTTTCCGTCCCGGGCGGGGGAAGGTTCGGGTCGGAACTCATACAAGAACAGGCAATCCTAGATTTTTACGGAACGGAAGAAGAAAGAAAATCTTCTTTAGATTTATTAAAATCTTCCTGCAGATCCTTGAGAAAAGACAGGGGACTCGCTTGTTATAATTTGTCTATTTTATACGATTCTCTGGGAGAAAATCAGTCTGCTTGGGAATATGCAGTCAGAGCAAAAAACTCGGACCCAAACGATCCACTTTACCAGGAACTTGCATTCACTTCTTCTTTAAAATTGGGCTCTGAAAAGCCCACACTCGCAGACCAGGAGGAAGTTTTATATAAAACGGCAATTTCCGCATGCAAAAAAGGGAATATTGCAGAAGCTTCCGAATCCGTTTCTAAACTCATAGAGATCCAATCCATTTCCAAAGAATCCTTAACCAAGGGGGTATTTGCAGAATGTGGACTGGACAAGGAATTGGTCTCAAAAGCAAAACCGAATAATTTCAAACCTTCTTCCGAATATTATAAATTTCTGGAGAAGAACCATCCTTATAAAAAGGTCTGGGATCTGAGCGGTGAATTCGGCAGGGCCCCTAAGGATCAGGTTTCCGGAAATAAGGCCACCCAATCCTGGAAAGAACTCAAAAAAGCGGTCTCTACGAAGGATCAGGTTTCCGCCAAAAAACATCTTCTCAGTTTTAAATCCAGCTTGGAAGAATTAGCCAAAACAAATTCAGAAGCATCTCTACTTTCCGCAAATTTAAAAAAAGCAGCCTTTTTATTACTCTCAGAAGATTCGAATTATTCTTCTTTTAAGGAACTGGCAAAGGAACTCTCCGAGGGAGAGACGCAGAGAAAATAGAGTCGCTGAGAATTTCTCACGCAGAGGCGCGGAGCCGCAGAGGGTTTGGGTTCGCCAGAGGCCACGGAGAACACAGAGTTAAATTGGCACTGTAGGAACTCCAACATCCGGATTCTCTCTCCGTGATCTCAGTGTGCTCCGTGCGAAAAAAAACTCCGCGTCTTTGCGGCTCTGCGTGCCAATCCCTTTCAGCGTCTCTTCTACCTCTGCGTGCCAGTCGCTTTCAGATATTCCTTCACTGCGGCTCCTAAACCGATTTCGAGAGCATAAGACATGAGTCTGTGGCCTATGGAAACTTCTTCCAGGCCCGGAAGTTGGGAGAATAACGGAAGATTGAAATGGTCCAGGTCGTGGCCCGCATTAATCCCGATCTTTTGGGATTGTAGGAACTCCGCCGCTTTTTGGAAAGATCCGAAAATAGATTTACCTTCTTCCGGAGATTGATCGAAAGCGTGGGCGTAAGGACCGGTGTAAAATTCCACACGGTCTGTGCCCGTATCTTTTACTAGTTTAAGATTTTCTAAATCCGTTTCCATAAAGATAGAAACCCGAATTCCTGCATTTTGGATCTTCCGGATATACGTTTTTAGCTCGGAGGAGTCCTTCTTCAGATCGAAACCATGGTCCGAGGTGATCTCACCCGGAGTAACCGGGACTAACGTTGCCTGGTCCGGTTTTGCTTCCAGAACAAGATCTAGAAATCGGGGAGAAGGTTCTCCCTCCATATTATATTCTATCTTCTTCTTTTTATTCTGATTGTATAGCGTGAGGAACTCCCTCAGGTCGAATACGTCCTTCTTTTTTATATGTCTTTCGTCTTCTCTGGGATGGACTGTAATTCCATGAGCGCCTGCTTCCAGGATCAGCTTGGATAGATAGATCAGGTCCGGATGATTTCCGCCTCTGGAGTTTCTCAGAGTTGCAATTTTGTTTACATTTACGCTCAGATGGACCATAAACCTCTTATTCCGAATCCAATTCTTAGAAAATACAAATTAGCGGAAACTAGATTTCTGGCTGCTTTTTCTGCTTGAATCGGAATAAGTGTCTTCCAGCATGGTCAATTCCGATGGCAACAGCTAAGAAAACGGCTAAGAAAAAAGCTGCACCGAAGTCTAAACCTCCGGTGAAAAAAAGCGCCCCTAAGAAAAAAACTCCTCCGGCAAAAAAGAAGGAAGTTGCTAGCGCAAGCAAGCCTGCAGGGACTAAAAAGTCTTCTGCATCCAAATCTTCCCTCAATCCTCTGGGTAAAAAGTTCACCTGTCATACTTGTGGAACTAAGTTCTACGATCTAAACAAAGAAGTAAAAATCTGCCCTAAATGCGGAGCCGATCAGAGTAAACGTCCTCCTTCCAAATCCAGGTCTCGTGTGGCCAGAGTGGAAGAAGAAGAGTTTCCAGAAGAAAACTTAGACTACGATTCCGAAGTAGGTTTCGAAGAAGAAGAAGGTATTGTGGAAGAACCTCTTGAAGAGGAAGAAGACGAGGAAGAGGAGGAGGAATAATTCCCCCTTTCCATTCCATTCTAATTATCACCGCTCCCACCGGGGCCGGAAAAACGGCTCTGGTGAGAGAATTAGATCCTTCCCGTTTTGAAATTATTTCCTTCGATTCCAGACAGATCTATAAAGAGTTAAGTATCGGGACTGCAGCCCCTAGTACCGAAGACTGCGAAAAAATCCCCCACCATCTGGTTTCATTTCTTTCTCCTTCTCAGTCCATAGACGCAGCAAAATTTGTGACAATGGCAGAAGAAGCGCTGGATGATATACTTTCCAGAGGCAAAATCCCAGTTTTAACAGCTGGAACAGGGTTTTATTTAAATGCTTTTTTGTACGGAATGTTTCCCGTTCCGAAAATCAGCGAAGAAATAAAAGCTAAAGTAGAATCCTTGAGTATGGAAGAAAGGATCCAAGAACTCCAAATATTGGACCCGAAAGCTCTCCAAAAAATCTTTCCAAACGATAATTACAGATACGGAAGAGCCCTCGAAGTAAATTGGATGGGAACTCTTTGGTCCGAACTAAAAGTGGAAGAGGGGAGCGGTGCCCTAATTTCCAAAAATTTGAATATACTTGGGGCATTCTTCTTAGATCTGGATCGAAAAGAATTGTATGAAAGGATCGATTCCAGGGCCAGAAAAATGATAGAATCCGGAATGGCTGAAGAAGCAAAAAGGGTCTCGGATAAATACGGGGAAGATTGTCCCGGTCTTCAGTCCTTAGGTTATAATTTCGCGCTTGAAAATATTAAAGGAACGTCCAATCTTGAGACATTCTTTGGGAATTTAAGCCAGTCCCATAGGAATTACGCCAAACGTCAGATTACTTGGTTCCGAAAGCAAAAGATATTGGAACCGATCCATCCGAAAGAAGCGTATAAAAAGATAAAAAATATAAACGGATAAAAATCTATGTCTGCTAAAAATAATATACAGGACCAACTGCTCAATACGGCTAGAAAAGAAAAACTAGAATTGACCATCTATCTTCTAAACGGAGTTCCTCTAAAAGGGAAAGTGGTAAGTTTTGATAATTTTACTATAGTCCTTGAGCAGGAGAATAAGCAGAGTTTGGTGTACAAACACGCGATCTCCACGATCATTCCTTCTAAAGTAATCAAACTTTATACAGAAGAAGCAGCAAAAGAAGCTCCTTCCGCCTAAATGTTCCGAAAGATAGGCCGGGCACTTTTCATTCTATTTATATTAGCGGGGATCCTACTGGTATCCTATCCGCTTTTTTTTATAAAAGAAGGAGAGGCCCTGCTTGTCTGGGAACAAGATTCCAAGTTAGTTTCCTTTGTTCGCGGCCCGGGCTTTGCCTATGAACCTGCTGTAATTCAGTTCTGGGACAAGTCTGTTCGTAAAGAATCCTTACACTCGCTGGCTTTAGAGTTAGAGATCCATCACGATCTTTCTTCCGGATTATTTTCGGAAAAATCGGAAGAAGGTAAGATCAGAGCGAAATTGGATCTATCCTTTCATCTAGAAGGAGAAGGATCCAAAAAGTTTTTTCTCTCCGGAGGAAAGACGGACCAAGGAAGAGCAAAATATCTCTCTAATATATTCCAGTCCAAACTTAGGGCCGGGATAGAAGATGAGAAAAATATCAACTTAAACAAAGATTCTATCTCCGCCTTTTTAAGGAACGATATCGTTCGAATTCTTTCGAATGAGGTTCCTTGGCTTAAGATAGAATCGGTTCGTATCATCAGTCTGGATATTCCTGACCCGATACTCATCGCGAATATATTCCGTAATCCTAACTATATTTTGGCTAAAAAGTTAGAAAGAATAGAAGCCTTAAAAAAGGCGGAATCTTACTCTATACAAGAAGAAGCAAAACTTGCAGTATCCAAAAAGAAATGGGAACAATATAAGGATTTTCTAAAGAAGAATCCGGATATGAAAGAGTTCCTGCTTTATGATAATATCGGGGAGAATGTGGATGTACTACTTCTTCCTTCCGATACGGTTTTTGGAGATCCTAAATCTTTGAGTAAGAAAAAGTCCGCCCCCAAACCCAAAGAGGTGGAATAAATGACACAAGATAAACCCGTAGTACTCATTATGGCGGGGGGAAAGGGAGAAAGATTCTGGCCTAGATCCAGAGTTTCCACTCCTAAACAACTCCAGAAAGTATATTCTAAAAATACTCTTTTGAAAGAGACTTTGAATCGTGCTTATACGATCACAAGTCCTGATAGAGTATTCATCGGAACGAATGCTACTTTAAAAAAAGCGATCCTAGCTCAGGAAAGAACTTTCCCGGAGAATAATTTTATCATAGAACCTGAAGGAAAGAACACCGCGCCTATCATTGCCCTAGCTTCTTTGTATTTTCAGGAGAAGTTCGGGGATCCGATCCAGGTCGTATTATCTGCGGATGCTTGGGTGAATTCGGAAAAAGAATTCGCTAAGAGTATCCAAAAGGCTTTGAAAGAAGCGGACGAACATTTAGTTCTACTAGGTATCAAACCGAATCGTCCGGAAGTAGGTTACGGTTATATTGCTGCGGGAAAACCGACTAAACACGGATTCGAAGTAAAATCATTCTTCGAAAAACCGGATGTAAAAACTGCGATCAAGTATATTAAAAAAGCGAACTTCTATTGGAATCCAGGTATCTTTCTTTGGAAGACAAGTTTGATCCTCGACGAATTTGAAAAACATTCTCCTAAAATATTAAAACCTCTTAAGGATAGATTTCCATTCAAGAAGATGGGAGATTTGGGAGAAGCATTCAAACTTCTACCCTCCGAACCCGTTGATATAGCCATCATGGAAAAGAGCGCTCGTATCAGAATGGTAGAAGCAAGCTTCTCTTGGGATGATGTAGGCTCTTGGCTTTCTTTGGAAAGAGTATTGCCTGGTGATAACCAAGGCAATCGTCATATCGGTAAAGAAATTCTATTTTATAAATCCGGAAACAACGTCACTCAGACTAGAAAAGAATTCACCGCTCTACTCGGAGTGCAGGATATAGTAGTGGTAGAAGAGGAAGACGTTCTCTTCATCGCTTCTAAAGAAGGAATAGGTGATATCAAGAATATGGTAGCCGAGATCCGTAAAAATAAAGGTTTACAAAAGTACACCGAATAATTTCCTGGCAGGTTAGGAACAGAATCAGGAGAACCGAATGCCTTCCGGTAAAAAAAGAAAGCGAAGAAAGATCGCGACTCATAAGAGGAAGAAAAAAAGAAGACAGAATCGTCATAAGAAGAAAGGCAAATAAGATACCATTTTGATATCTAAAGACCGGGAAATCGAATCGAAGACCCGGTCTTTTTCGCCCGCCATCCTCATCGGGAACTCTCCCGACTCGAAATTAGCAACTATCAAAGCCTAAAGCAAAATTCGAAATTGGCCGATCATGTTGCTGTATGGCCTCCTTCCAGGACTATTCTCTTTTAAGACGTTGGTGGAAACCTGAGTTTCCTCCAGCCAAAGGATATACAAAATCCTACCAAGCTAAAACTCCGGATGGAGATATCCTCCAAGCCGACTTTCATTTTCATGATCGTAAGATCAGACTTACTTTGGAAGCCGCCGGAGAGAATGGCCGCATTTATGTTTCCACTATTAGAGATGGATCCATCCTAAAAGAGACAGACCTAACCACAGGCAGATCTTATCCTCTTTATTCCAGATTCGCACCTTTTAGGGACTTATTATCTTCTCTTCCAGATAAGGACGCTCTGCAGATTTTGGGCGGTGCATACGGGGTTTCTCCGGAACCGTTAGGGGGACCGGAGAGAAGGACTCTTAAGCCTTGGGAAATTTCTACCAAGTACGATCATATTTTCGGAATAGATCGTAATCCTAGATCCTGGAAAAGATTTTTCCAAAGAGAGAAAAAAGAGCCCTTATGGACCAGGATCAAGAGAAGGATCTGGGGAGATTTACAGGACTATTCCTTAGGTCTCGCATCCGCTCTAGGGATTTGGTACGCATACATGGATTTTTATTTGCTCGGATTTTCACTCGCCGTTTTCGGTTTGCTTTTTGGCGGATTGGACTGGATACTGAGGAAACGCGATCCACTTTTCTCGAAAGTTGTAATCTTTCTAGGTTCTGGATCGTATTTTTATTACTACGGATTCACCCGTTTCTAAAGGAGGGGGAATGTCCGCCGAAATCGAACACCAGTACATTCTATTTAGCTTGGGAGAAGAGGAATACGCTCTTCCAATCGTTCTCGTGGATGAGATCATAAAGATCCATAACCTGGTAAAGGTTCCCAGATCCAAAAACTACTTCGCAGGTATCATGGATATCCGCGGTAAAGTGGTAAAGATGGTGGACCTAGGCGTGAAGCTTAATATTCCCCATTCCCACGAGCAGGGTTACGACCGTGCGATCGTGGTAAAGATCGGCGGAGAATCAGTCGGCATCATAGTAGACAAGGTAGCTAACGTAGCTCTCTTTCCTCCCGAAACAATCAATCCTCCTCCTCCTTCTATCAAAGGAATTTCCTCCCGTTATATCACGGGTGTCGGTAAAAAGGACGATAGGTTCATCATCCTGATCGATATCGAAAAAATCCTAGGATCTGAAGAATTAGCGGAGTTGGGTGCCGGAGCGAAATGAAACAAACCCGCCTGATACTGGGCGCATTACTCCTGATCTTCTTCGGGTTAGGGGTAAACGTCCGAACCGAGGCGGATGAACAGGACCAAAGACTAGGTCCTGCAGGTATATATAAACTTCCTCATGAGGTAATTCCTCCTGCGAGTCTCCGAACATTAAAGGAGAACTTACTCAATTCTACAGACACTGCTACCGATCCGATCACTTCGATCCGCCAAGTTTTAGATCCTTACTATGCTCAATTCGTAGATCCGAAAAGAACGGAAGAAGAAAGAAGACTTGGTCGTATTTTCACGGAAAAAACGGATCGAAACACACTTCGTCTTTTGATCTTAAAGATGTTGGGTAAGATCACACAAGGACAACAGCTCCGTGATTCTCCTATACTTTTCGAATTACATTGGTTACTCAGCCAGGAATATTCCAAGAAAAAACAAAACTTCAAGGCATTGGAAGAAGCCTTAGCAGCACTCAGATACAGAGATTTTTCCCATACGGAAGAATCATTCTCTAAAGAAGAAAGACTGAGAGAATTATACGATACGAACGAAGTGGAAAGAGCCAGACAGCACGCAAAGGTCAAAAAAGAATTAGAAAAAGCGAATTTAGATCTGGAGAATGCAAAGGACAGAGTCCATCTTTTAGAAGCCTCTTCCGCAAGGGAGAAGGACCTGATCTTCGAATCTAATCCTCCAAACAATGCTCGCAAAGTTACTCCAAATGATATCAGTCTTGCAAAACAGAATATAAAAACTGCGGATGATTCATTAAAAAGAGCAGCCAGCGCTTATAAAGATTCATTCGAAAATAATTATTATCCATTTTTCAAAAGAAAGTCCAGAGAAGACGCGGACACAGTTTTTGCCTTAGCAAAATTCGTAAAAGATTCGGAGAATGAAAACAAGGAAAGACTTAAAGTAGTCAATAAAACCTCAGTGAGCGGGCAGGGGATCTTCGTTTTATTCGATTATAAAAGAAATACGGACTTCTTTGCGTATGCTGCATTACTTGAGTTGGCATTTCGTTTAGATCCGGAACATTCCCAAGTAGTTTTAGCTTTGGCAGAAGAACTAAAGGCCTCGGGTAAAAAAGCAAAGTCTCTAGACTTCTTCTTAAAATATCTGGCTCTTGCATTAAAAGAAAATAAAAATCCGGCAGAGATCGCTTATGTATATCGTGCGATCGCTTCCTTGCATACGGAGCTCAAACAATATGTTTTGGCCGCGGAGTTTTATGAAAAATATTATCTCTCCGAGCCGGATCCAAAGAAAAAAGGGATCTATGCGTTCGAGCTTGGGAATTTTTTCGAAAGTAAATTAGGCAATCTAGAATCAGGCAAAAAATACTACGAAGACTGGTTGCAGATCAGAGAACAGGAAAAAGCGACTGCTTCCGATCTATCTTTTCCTGACTCGCAGGAAAGAATACGGATGGAAGTCCTTGCTTATTTAGGGATCTCTAAACTATATAGGTACGAGAAAAAACCTCCTAAAGAAAAAGAAGAACTGATCAAATCCATCCAAGCATACGATCGACTCAGGGAAAATCTCAAATTAGAAGAAGAGAAATACTCCCAAGGTAAAAAGGAATTACTCCAGATCAAAAAAGGTCTCTTGGAAAGAACAAACGACCAGGACATGGCTCAATACAGACTCAAAAGTTTAGAGATGGAAGAGTCCAAGGAAAAAATGGATATTATTCGGACCAAGCTGGATTCTTCTCCTGGACCGAGAGCAATGCAGAGATTATCCGTATTATACGAGTTCGAAAAGGATTATGGACAATCCAAAAGAATGAACGAAGAGATCCTAAAAGTAGGGAATCAGACTGAGATCAATTTGGCTCTAAAAAATATAGAAAGGATCAATAAGATCTTGGAAGATGGAATGGCGAGAGATCCTTATCCAAGGGATCCGCTTTCCGGAGATACATATTAGGAACCGGCTGCAGGAGTTCCAACATGTGATTTTAATTCAGCGTCTTCTTCGCTTTTGTATATTTATCCACGTCGTCGCCGGATTCTTTTTCTTCTTCCCTATCTTCCGGCTCTATTACTCTGAATTCCACTTGGTCGATCACTTCTCCTTCATAGGAGACTTTGATCAAATATTTGCCTGCGATCAATTCTTGGAAACGACCTGTGATACTGGAACTGGAAATTTCAGGTCTTTTACGTTTTACTTCTATCTCGTTAAAGCCCACTTGGAATCTGCTCAGGCTCACGTAGATCTCCGCTTCCGGATTCGGAATTCTGGAAAATTTATAAAGATATACCAAAGTTTTGTTGGTGGGGAAGATCAGCTTCTCTCTTGTAAGAGTGAATTCTTGGACCGTGGTGAATTTTTTCTCTAGTAAACTTTGTTTGGTCTCATCCACCAATGCCCATCCGAATTCTCCGCTCATGCCCAAACAGGAAAAAAAGAAGAAGGAGTATAATAAAATGATAAAATAGGAAAACCGGATATTCACTGCTTGGATCATTCTCCCTTCTCTACTACTCTTCCCTTGTCGGAAATGTCTTTTTCTCTCTGGGAATATTCTCTATCAGGAAACACTACTCTGAAACCGGAACCTTCGTTTCTCCCGGGAAACATGAGTCTTTGTAAAAAACGATAGGTTAAATATGCGAATAATATAATTAAAAGTAGTTTCATCTATTTATTAGGGCTCGGTTTTGGATGCTGCCTTAGTCTATACTTGCCGGAAAAGTGATTCCGGCAACCCGATTTCCAAAAAACAGAGTTGCGGGTTTGGGTAATGGTATTACCTTTTAGGAATTAACGGGAATACCCGAATGTGAGCCACTTGCCCCCTGGATATAATCCAGGCGGGGCATTTTTCTATACATATCTAATAGGTTCGGTGATCGGGGAAACTCCCGTCAGAAGGAATAAACAGGATCAGATAAATCCGGATTCGCTATATATATAATTTTTTAAGTTTTTATTCTCTTCTTCCGTTTTTGCTATTTTGGCTTTTACTGCATCCCCTATGGAGATGATTCCCACCAATCTATTCCCATCCAGAATAGGCATGTGCCGGATCCTTTTTTTTAGCATAATGGAAAGAACATCATCCACCTGGTCGTTCGGTTGCATAGTAGTCAATGTGGTGGACATTAGGTCCGCCACCGTTTTATCGAATACTGCTTCCCGATCTGTGGAGGCGAAATGAAGTAAATCCCTTTCTGTAAATATACCGGCGAGTTTCCCTTCTTTGAGCACTATCACGGAACCTATATCATACTTGGTCATAAATCGGATCGCTTCCCAAACGGTGGTATTCGGTTCCACCGAGAGGATCTTTCGGTCCTTTTTCTCCAAGATATCTTTTACCAGCATGGCTACCTCTAGGCCCAAAGTGTAGTTTTGAGGGAGCTTCGATTCAAGGACTTTTTTTGGAAAAAAGAGGTCGGAACTATGACAAGCTTTTGGTTCTTTTAGTCGAATGAGCGGAAAATTGAGGACTAAAAATGGAAAAAAAACAATAAAATAGGACTGTATTTGGGTTTATAGAATTCGGTGATTTATTCCTGGATTTCATAATGCTAAAATAGATCAAAGGAGAAGTTTTGAAAATTTTGCGGAAACAATTATATTCCTAAAAAAGGATTTCCCAATTCACTCCTAACGTGGGAGCATAACGGAAGAGCCGCAGTTTTTACCACCTCAGGAATATGTTATTATCGAACATGAGTTCTTCTTCAGAACAACCGAATATTCTAATCGTCGAAGACGAGTGGCTTCTATCCTTCAACCTCCAAAAGACTCTCCAAAATTTAGGTTATAAGGTTGCGGGAGTCGCTGCGAACGGTCAGGACGCCCAATCTATTTTTAAAGAGACGGATCCTGATCTGGTTCTTATGGATATCTCTATCGAAGGTGATATGGATGGGATCCAAACCGCTCAACATATCCAAAGGATCAAAGATGTTCCGATCGTTTTTATGACTGCTTATACCGACGACTCCACTTTCATGAGAGCGATGGATGCGGCTTCTACTTACGCATATATTACCAAACCTTTTCAGAATCATCAGCTTAAGTCCTCGATAGAGATCGCACTTCGCCAACAGAAACGTTTGGGGATCGTTAAGGAAAGCGGCAAAGAATTTAAGAATGTCATCCAAAGTATTTCGGAAGGTGCGGTCTCTCTGGACGGGGAAGGAAATATTATATTTCTAAATCATTCCGCAGAAGAGCTTACGGGTTGGTCCCTGGAAGAAGCTCTCGGAAAACCGGGAGATGTGGTTCTTTCTTTTATTCAGACCCAGATCGGTTCAGGAGAACATCCTGATAATTTAGGTCATAATCTCAGATATATTCCTGCAGTTCTTGTCAGAAAGGATGATAGAAAGATCAGAGTAGGATTCAGGGTTTCTCCTATCAGGGACGAAGCAAATCGGATCGTAGGAAGTATCGTGACCTTCTCCGAATTGGACCTTCTATCCGTATCCGAAAAAAGGATCTCTGAAATGGAGAAGGTAATCCAATCCGAAAAAAGATTGGAGTCCATCCAGAAATTGGCGGCAGGTATCGCTCATGAGATCAATAATCCTCTTATGGGTGTGATCAATTACGGAAATATTATCCGTAATAAAAAGGATCTGCCTGCGGATATTCGAAATTACGCAAGAGTCATCATCGAACAAGGGGAAAGGATCTCCGGTATTATCAGAAATCTGATCTTATTCTCTCGTTCCGATAATGAAGAGCCTACTTGGTGTAAACTGGATGATATTCTCGCCGGGGTAGAAGGGATTATCTCCGAATTATTGAAGTCTAAAAACCTGGAAATTTCCAAAAATATTCCTGCAGATATGCCGGATATATTCTTAAAACAGAATCAAATTAAAGAAGTATTATATTATCTTTTGTATTTTTATGCGGATGGAGTCGGCTCCGATCTAAAAGGAAGTACGATCCATTTTAACGCAGGGTTGGAAGATACTAAAACGGATTCCGGACAGTATCTGGACATTCGACTTTCAGGGACTTTGAACGGAGAACTAGATCCTGAGAATGCTTTCCAACCTTTCGAAAGGATACAGTCGGATGACTCTAGGATAGGGATGGGACTTTCGGTTTGTTACGGGATCATTCAATCCAATCATGGAAAACTGGATGTCCAAAAGTCCAGCTCAGGCACTGATTTCCATATCCGCCTTCCAGTCCAAACTAAATAAAGAACCTGCTTTAAGCCTCTCTTCGCCTAAAGATTCTTGCCGAAAATCGATGGAAATTTTGGGCTTCACCCCAAAACTAGTCATCAGATCGATAAAACCAATAGGTATAACTGGAATGTTAGATAAAATCAAGAGCGCATTAGGTGCGGAAGCGGATTCTCTCTTAAATCATGTCTCTAAAACCATCCCCAAGGAAACCCTGACCATCCCTGGTCCGAATTACATTGACGAAATTTTTTCCAAGACCGACAGAAACAATTCCGTTCTTAAAAATTTCCAATCCATCTATAATACAGGACGTCTTGCTGGAACAGGATATCTTTCTATTCTTCCTGTGGACCAAGGGATCGAGCATAGCGCGGGTGCTTCCTTCGCTAAAAACCCTGCATATTTCGATCCGGAAAATATCGTAAAACTCGCGATCGAAGGCGGATGTAACGCGGTTGCTTCCACTCTTGGAGTTTTAGGATTAGTATCTCGTCAGTACGCTCACAAAATCCCTTTTGTAGTTAAGATCAATCATAACGAACTTCTAAGCTATCCGAACAAATTCGACCAGATCCTCTTTGCAAACGTAGAGCAGGCATTCGATATGGGAGCTGCTGCCGTAGGAGCTACGATCTATTTCGGTTCCGACGAAAGTTCCAGACAGATCCAAGAGATCTCCGAGGCTTTCCATAGAGCTCATGAGCTTGGACTAGTCACTATTCTTTGGGCTTATCTTAGAAATGACGCATTCAAAAATGATAAAGCGGATTATCATATCGCTACCGACCTTACAGGACAAGCAAACCATTTGGCTGCTACTATCCAGGCGGATATCGTAAAACAAAAATTACCTGAAACCAACTTAGGCGGATTCAGAGATCTGAAATTCGGTAAAAAAGACGATAAGATGTATACCGATCTTTCTTCCGAACATCCGATCGATATGGCAAGATACCAAGTAGCAAACTGTTACATGGGTAAGATCGGTCTGATCAATTCCGGTGGACCTTCCGGTTCTAATGACTTGGGTGACGCGGTAAAAGCTGCAGTTATTAATAAGAGAGCAGGCGGAATGGGACTTATCTCCGGAAGAAAAGCGTTCCAAAAGCCTATGAAAGACGGAGTAGCATTATTAAACGCGATCCAAGACGTATATCTGTCTAAAGACGTAACAATCGCTTAATAGTATAGGCTCTTGAAGTCCGCGTAAGCGGTCTACAAGAGCAGCTCAAAAACATAGATCATTTTTCCGGAACAAAAACAAAACCGGAAAAATTCGAGGGGGAAAGCGGATCCATGAAAGTGGGTTTGCTTTCCTTTTTTTATTGGTATATATTAAAATAGTATAATAAAGAGGCTCTTATGGAGATCAAAAAAGGTTTTGCGGACGCGATCGGGAATACTCCTCTCATCCGTTTGAATTATTATTCCGACCTGACAGGTTGTGAAATTTTAGGAAAGGCGGAATTTTTAAATCCGGGAGGATCCGTAAAGGACAGGGCCGCATTATTCATTATAGAAGAAGCGGAGAAGAAGGGACTCTTAAAACCGGGCGGCACGGTAGTCGAAGGCACCGCAGGTAACACCGGGATCGGTCTTGTACATATCTGCAATGCGAAAGGGTATAAATGTCTGATCGTGATCCCGGATACACAATCCAAAGAAAAAATAGATCTGCTTAGGACATTAGGAGCGGAAGTCAGAACTGTTCCCGCGGTTCCCTATAAAGATCCAGGGAATTATGTAAAAGTTTCCGCTCGTATCGCGGAAGAAATTCCGAATGCGATTTGGGCAAATCAATTCGATAATGTGGCAAACCGTTTGGCGCATTATCATACTACAGGACCTGAGATCTGGAGACAAACGGAAGGAAAAGTAGACGCTTGGCTTGCGTCTTTAGGAACAGGAGGAACATTCAGCGGTACTGCAATGTTCTTAAAGGAAAAAAATCCTAAGATCAAAACGATCGCGGCGGAACCGTATGGATCGGCAATTTATAATTTTGTAAAGAAGGGAGAGCTAAGCTCCGAAGGAAATTCCTTCACAGAAGGAATAGGCAACGGTAGAATTACCGAAAACATGAAAGATGCTCCTTTTGACGATGCGATCCGAATTACAGATGCTGAATGTTTAGAGTATATTTATACACTTCTCCGCAAGGATGGATTGTTTGTGGGCGGATCGAGCGGGATCAATGTAGGTGCTGCAGTCAAACTTGCAAACGAACTGGGGCCAGGACATACTATAGTCACGATTCTTGCGGATAGCGGGGCAAGATACCAGTCCAGGCTGTATGACCAGGACTGGTTGAAATCGAAAGGATATTCTATTCCGGAAGTTTAGAAAGTACTCACATATCTCAGATCGGTGCGGTATTCCCAAAGATTACTCGCTCCGCCTGCAGCAATCGGCATATAATTACTTTTGAAATTGAATCCTTCTTTCACCGCTTCTCCTGAAGGAGTCTGGATGATATTATGAGTGGCCCATTTTTGACCTAAGAAATAACTTTGAGCCAACTGAACTAAATACAGACCAACACCCATATAAAGTCCCGCTCTGCTGTAATTTTCGTATTGGCCTTCTTTACTTTTGAAGGAATTATATTCCGAAATACTATCCGATTGCATTTTAGTTACCACAAGGGAAGCGCCTGTAATACCTGAACCTTGTATCTGCGCATAAGTAACTGGATCTTCGAATAAAATTTTGCTCAGACGATTTTCCGCTTTATTATGCTGCTCGGTCGCCGCTTGGCTTCCACCGATCGCAACAATAATGGAAAGACCGATCGCTATCTGGTAAGCTCTAGCATAATTATCATGTTTCATTGTGGAAAGTCCCCAACCCGGCAGGATTGCGGATTTCCAAACTGGTTCCCAAGGATTTCTGTTTGCGGAAATATATTCTTCCCAACTGGAATCTTGTTCGTCTATGTACTTTTCGATCAATGCCAGACGTTTTTGGACCGCCTTATAGCTGTTCTCCTTGATCATTTGTTCCAGAAGAATGGTATCCAATTGTTCTTCTTTTTCAGATTTCTTACCGTCTTTATTCAGTTTCTTTTTTTCAGCATCGAATAATTTTGCAAGTTCCGCCTCATCCTTGATCTCTTTGAAGATGATCTTTAAGATCTGGGATTTAGGCAGTGTTTGTCTTTTGGTTTCTTTCAGGATCGTAACCGAGTCCGTAGATTGATCGATTACAGTTCCGTAGGTTTTTTCACCGTTTTTTAAAAGGATCGTTTCCGCCGAAACTTGGCTGAATGCGATCGTGAAGAAGATAACGGATATTGATAAGGACTTAGGTCCTGGTAGAATTGAGCGGAGAGTTTTCATTCGAATTCCTATTCGGTCTTTTGAACTTTTCTCTCTTTTTCACCTTCGCAAGGCCGCTGAGTCAACGTAAAAACTTGACTTCGGTTTTTGAATTCGGGGATTTTTCCTTGCCTTGGAAACTAATTCCGGAGATAAAATAGCTAGGATGAATTTCAGAACTCTGATCTTGGTTTTTGCCTTTAGTTGTCTTTGTTGGATCGTCACATCAGTCTCAGGAGTTTCCCCTGAGCAGCCAAAGGATGCCAAAACTTCGGAACCTTCTCCTAAAAAAGAAAAACCTTCTAAGACCCAAGGATGTTGCAGGATCAAATACGAGGGCGGGGGGATAGACTATTTCCCTTCCACTGAAGAAGAATGTGCGGCTAAGCCCGGCTTCCAAAGTTTCGAAAAAAATTCAGCACTCTGTTTCCAATCCCTTTGGGATTAAAATTTTCTAATATAAAATCATTTCTAACGGAGATCACGGATAAGGGGCTGGATTTAAAAAATTACTTAGAATAGCGATGTAGGAATTCCTACATCACAAAATTACCAAAACTAAAATCCGACTCTAATCCTCCGCGCCTTAGCGCCTCTGCGTGAGAAAAACCTCCGTGTTCTCCGTGGACTCTGCGTGAACTACTTCTTCTCTAAATCCTCTTCCGACTCGAATTCCTCCACTTCTTTTTCCGACTTTTTGGAAGAATCTCTCCATTCGGGAAGTTCAAAAGAAATAGAAGTAGTGATCGCATAATCATAAAGCCTGATCTCCGGATCTCTAATCAAAGGGAGACGACCTGCAATCGTAAGATAGGTACCTTTCGTAAGAGTATAATTAAAACCTAAACTAGCTTCTTTGAAAGCTTTCGGGAATTTTTTCTGGGTTTCCGAATCTTCTTCCAAAAGACTGCCGCCTCCGATCACATTCACATAAGGAGTTCTGTATAAAACCCCGCCGAAAACACTAAAATCCTTGGTCCAAAAATAAGTAACGTAGGCAAACCATTGGGTGATCTTTTGGATCTCGGGATGTTCTTCCGTGTTTTGAGCGGTGGAACTCTGGGCCCAATAAGGAAGACCGGATTGAGTCGTTAAATCTGCATGATCTTTAGAAAGAGGAAAGATCCCTGAACCTCTAAGCACGAATAAGAACTGTTTCCAGGTAGCTCCTAGGGTAAGATTCGCAATTCCAGAATAATAATCCCCGCCGGCAAATTTATCAGTATCGCCGCCGGAAGGAAAACCGAGTCTACCTTCTAAAATGATGAAGAATGGCCAGCCTGTATCTATCAAAGGATTCCATTTCGCTCCTACGAATGCTTTTCCGTACCGAGCAGCGTCACTTCTATCCTTCTGCTCATAATAAGTCCAAGGAGCGCTGAAGTTTGCCGCGAACTTACCACCTGCAAAATTGAACTCACCGAATACGGTAGTAGTATGAAGATTGGAATTATCGATCGTACCTTTTTGAAAATCCTGGGTGATCAAAAAATAATCGGAAGGCTTTTCTCTTTTACCGGTAAAAGGATCTACGAACCTTGTGGAAGAGATCATATTTTGTCCTTCTCCCGCATGGTGGGCAAAAACTTCCCCGCCTAAAAAGAGAAAGAATAGAAATACAAAAAGTCTGATAAAAAGAAGAAGATGATGTTTTTTGAATATTAGAAACATGAATATAATACCAAAACCTGGCCGCTTGTTTCCAGATTCTCCCGGATTTCGGAGTAAAGTGTAGTATTTTGAAAATCGTTGATGGTGATCTCTGAGCCGGAAAGCGCAAAGATCCCGTCCAAGATGGAAACGGAAGAACCTGCTCTTTGAGAGAGTAGGCCGTCCGTCCTAAATCCAATCGAAAAAGGAACATTCTTTTTATAAGGGATCTCTATATCGCAGGAGGCTTCTACTTGGAATTCCGCCCCTCTTAATTCTACATGGACCGTTTTGGTGGTTGATCCATTAAATATTTGGAATGTAAGAAGAAGGTCCGAAAATTCCCCGTAAATATGTTCTAAAGTCCCGTAAGGCACAGCAGGGAAGGGGGACAAACTTTGTCTTTTTACGGGTCCGGTTAAGGCGTTAAAATCAGAGACCGAAATATCTCCTGCAGAAAAACTTCCTGTGATCCCGTATTTTTGGGAATAAGAACCGGTCCCTGGAGTAGGGGTTTCCGAACCGCCGGAATGAAATGTAGTATATTTCCCGTCAGTAGAGGAGGAGGAAACTGAAAAAGAACTTTCAGGTGCCTTGAACAACATGGAAATACTTTCTAATACTACTTCATTTTGGATAAGTTGTATTTGGTAAGTGTTAGAACTTCCGCTTAAGGCAAAAGAACCTATATCGGGATCTCCTTGGTCATCAGAGTAGTATAACCAAGGAGAAATGATCGCTCTTCTTTCATCCATAATACGGAATAACGCCTGTAATTCCGTGGATCTTTCTTCCGTTGAATTTCCTAAGGTTCCATAAGTGCATGCCTGGAAAGACAGGAGGAATAATAAGATATATTCGAATTTTATTCTATTCTTCATCATATTTGTCTAAAGTTTCAGAACGGGTCCTGGAATTTAGGATTGGTCGTAAATTCAATGTCCGTTAGGCTTTTTAAGAATTCCACGAGATCCTGTTTTTCGGATTCGCTTAAGGAAAAACTTCTTACAAAAACATCTCTGTTCGGGTTTGTGGTGCCGTCCCCGGTCCCGCCGTTTACATAATGATTGATCACGGACAATAGATCCGGGATAGAACCGTCATGCATGTAAGGAGCAGTCAGTTCTACGTTACGCAAAGAAGGTGCTCTGAATTTTCCGCGATCCGTTTCCTTAAAAGTGAACTCATACAATCCGCCGTTAGGACTTACGAATCTGGAAGAATCCAATCCGTTATTATGGAATGTAACTTCTTCGAATACTGTTCCGACGTGAAGGATCGTATCCGTAAAATTGAAACCGCCATGACAGTGAAAACATTCCGCTCTTTCTCCAAAGAACAGATTTTTACCTCGGATCGCAGAAGCGCTTAGAGCGGAAAAATCTCCCGCTTGGTATCTATCATAAGCGGAATTTCCGGAGATAAATGTTCTTTGGAAACTGGACAGAGCTTTCGTAATATTTAATATACTGAAAGGATTTTGGTCGCTTGGGAATGCTGCCTTGAATTTAGGAACATAGTCAGGGTCATTCTCCAATCTTTCCAATAAAAGATCTTCTCTATCCTTCATTCCTAATTCCACAGGATTGTCTCCGAACATGGGAACCCTTGCTTGGTCTTCTAATTTTTTCAGTAGAGGATTGGCCCAGGTTTGTCTGAGATTATATACAACGTTAGAAAGATGTTGTGCGTTTCGCGGATGAATTTGTCCCGTAGAACCTACGGAAACGGTCAGCCCATCAGTAAATGCATTCTCCTGTTTATGACAACTTGCACAGGATTGGGTTTCGTTTTCGGATAATCTTGTATCATAAAACAAAAATTTGCCTAACTCTACCTTCTCCACGGTGATCGGGTTATCGTTTGGGACTTTCGGAGTTGGAAATCCTGCAGGAAGATCCCAGGTATAAGGAGTTCCTTCCGGAGTGCTTGTGCCTAAAAGCATAAGTATACTTTCCGATCCGGAACTTTTTTCCTTCTCCAATCCCAATTGTGTACATTGGAAAAGTAAAAAGAAGGATAATAAAAATTTAATAGATTGATTCATAAAATACTCCGGTTTCGGCCGAATCGACCGAAACCATCGCCGTAATTCTTATTTGGAGACGATCCCAAATACTGTCTGAGCAGTGGACCCGGCATTCCCTGTGGAATAATCCAAACCGAAATTCGGATACACTAAGGAGCAGGTCGCGCTGTCCATGGCTCCCATAGAATGGCAGGATTTGCTCCCGGTGCTGATATCCCAGCCGGTCACCGCTTTTTTCAGGTCGAATTGAACCTTTTGTGTGAATGGATTGAATCCTTCCGTTGGAGTTAGCTCGATCACAGCTCGGTTAGAATTGGTGCATGTATAAACTCCAGCTGACTCGGAACAGCCTGCAGAGCCAATATGTAAAACCGCAGCATTTCCTAATGTCGCAGCATCGTTGGATAAAAATTCTCCTACGAAAAATCTATAACCCATGGTCCAGCTCCAAGCAAGTCCGGAGACATTGAGTGGGCTTGGAGCAACACTATAATCTATATGATTTAAACTTTCAGGAACTCCTAAAGTGAATCTAAGAGTTTTGTAGGTTTTATTTTCTACTGTAGCTTGCACAAGATTGTTTGTTTCAGTAGTTCCGCTGCAGCTTCCTTTTCCATTCTCAAAATCCAAAAGAGCAACTCCTCCATACTGCCAAGAACCAGTATTAGGAACATCTAAAGTGATTACATTATCGTTCTGATCTACCAGTTCGAATTCGGAAACATAGAATCTAAGATCCTTGAGCCTGATCGGCATTACACCGGCCACATGTTGGATGGTTACTGTAGAACTGGAAGTTACAATAGAACTGGAATGAGAATCCCCATGCCCTGTAATATCTCCGCCGCAGATAGCATCGCTGTCTCCTACCACAGCTTTGAATTGTATTCCCGGAACTTCAGTCTGGCTTATCAAAGCCAAAAGAGCCGTGTTCGGGTTAGAAGATCCGTCACAACCCGCAAAAATTAACGAAACGGCCGCAATTGCGACTTTATATAATAATTTCATAATATTCTCCTGAGGAAAGGTTTTACTTTCCTATTTTTCGTTTGAGCATTAGGATATGATTGTCCTATGCTTCCTCGTTCGAGGTTTAGAAAATGTTTAGGAGAATCGAGGAGGTCTTTCTAGATCGAAGGAAACAAACACTCCGGAACCTTCTTGTATACGGCTTAAAAGTTCAGAGCCAATAGTTTCAGGAGAAATGTTCTCTAATTCGGAATAAGTGAAAAATTGAGTGCAGATGGTCCCGCTTAAATAAGAAGCCTTGTCTTTTGCTTTTTTACAGGCACATTTATGAGCCTCTCCAGACTTAGCGGAATGACAGTCGGGCAGGGAAGAGGTCTTATGTTCTTTATGATCTTCTCCCGCATCAGCAAGTTTGGAAGAGAATCTTGAATCTTCAGAGTCCGAATGTTTTTCTTTCTGGCTTCCGTGATTACAATGGCAAAGTTTGATCTCGCCTGCGAGCATTCCACAGAACCAACCGCTTCCGAATACCAGACTTTGGAATAGGAAACATTGGGTCAGAATGATAGAGATCGTCTTCATTGTAGGGAGATTTTTAGCCGATTCAGAACGGTTTTGAGTCCTTCGCTGGTTTTGATTTCCACCGGGACCCCTTTGGATTTTAATTCCGCCAGAAGTTTTAAGATCCGATTCAGTATAAGAGAAGGGATTGCGACTACGTTTTCAAGATCCAGCTCCACAATAGTCGGTTGGATCTCTTGGATCTTTTGCAGGATCAGGCTGATTTCTTCAGTTTCGACAGAACATACGTTTCGCACAAAAACGACTCTAAACCGCTTTTTCTCCGCGTATACATGTGTCTCTGTAAATTGAATTGCAGAAGTCATGGCCTTGGACCAAATTTTCTACTTTGAAACCCTAAGGGAAACAAAAAAAGGTCCCGAGAATTGATTTGTATCACTCTGTAGATCACATACTTCTTCTGTATTGGCCGCCCACTTCATAGAGAGAATGGGTCATTTGTCCCAAAGAACAGACCTTTCCTGCTTCTACCAATGCCTCAAATCCATTCTCTCCGGAGAGACAGGCAGACTGTAGATTTTTTAAGGCTTCAGAAGATTCCTCTTTATTCCTGAATTGGAATGCCTCGAGTTCTCTGATCTGTGCCTTTTTCTCATTTTCAGTGGAGCGGATCACTTCTTCCGGAAGTATTGTAGGAGATCCATCCTTACCTAAGAAAGTATTCACACCGATTACCGGGATCTCTCCGGTATGTTTTCTATGTTCATACTCCAAAGATTCTTCTTGGATCTTGTTTCTTTGGTACATTCTTTCCATTGCACCCAGAACTCCTCCTCTTTCCGAGATTCGTCTGAACTCGGACAAGATTGCCTCTTCTACCAGATCGGAAAGATCATCTATGATGAATGAACCCTGCAGAGGGTTTTCGTTTTTAGCTAGCCCCAATTCTCTATTGATGATCAGCTGGATCGCCATTGCTCTTCTTACGGATTCTTCCGTAGGAGTGGTGATCGCTTCATCGTAAGCATTCGTATGTAAACTATTACAGTTATCATAGATCGCATATAATGCTTGTAAGGTGGTCCTAATATCGTTGAACGCGATCTCTTGGGCATGCAAAGAACGTCCTGAAGTTTGGATATGGTATTTTAACATTTGGGAACGTTCCGATCCGTTGTATTTATACTTCATACTTTTGGCCCAGATCTTACGCGCCACTCTGCCGATCACCGCATATTCAGGATCGATCCCATTAGAAAAGAAGAAGGAAAGATTCGGAGCGAAATCATCTATCTTCATCCCGCGTGAAAGATAATATTCAACAAATGTAAATCCATTCGCGAGAGTGAATGCAACCTGGGTGATCGGATTTGCTCCCGCTTCTGCGATATGATATCCTGAAATAGAAACGGAATAAAAATTACGCACCTTATTCCAGATAAAATATTCTTGTATATCTCCCATTAATTTTAGAGCGAATTCAGTGGAGAAGATACATGTGTTCTGTGCCTGGTCCTCTTTTAAAATATCCGCTTGAACAGTTCCACGAACGGAAGAAAGAGTTTCCTTCTTTATTTTTTCATAAACTTCTTTAGGAAGTATCTGATCCCCTGTGGTTCCTAAAAGAAGAAGTCCCAGACCGTCATTTCCTTTCGGGATCTCTCCTTTGTATTGAGGGATCGGAACACCTTTTTTAGAATAGATCTCTGCAAGTTTGGATTTTGCCTCTTCTACTTTTCCTTCCGCACGAATATACTTCTCACAGGTTTGGTCTATCGCGGTATTTAAGAAGAAGGATAGAAGCATCGGTGCCGGTCCGTTGATCGTCATGGACACAGAAGTGCTCGGACTGCAAAGGTCAAAACCTGAATATAGTTTTTTAGCATCGTCTAAAGTGGCGATACTTACTCCTGAATTCCCGATCTTACCGTAAATATCTGGTCGAAGTCCAGGATCTTCTCCATATAGGGTGACTGAATCGAATGCGGTACTCAAACGATGAGCCGGCATTCCATGGCTTACATAATGGAATCTTGCATTCGTTCTTTCCGGTCCGCCTTCTCCCGCGAACATACGAGTAGGGTCTTCCCCGGTCCTTTTAAAAGGGAAAACTCCTGCTGCATACGGGAATTCTCCCGGGAAGTTCTCGGTATAAGACCATTTTACGATCTCTCCCCAGTTGCGGAATTTAGGAACGGAAACCTTAGGGATATTCAGATTACTTAAGGATTTTGTAAAATTCTCTACCTTGATCTCTTTGTCTCTGACAGTATAAGTGAAAAATTCTCCTGAATACTTTTCCAGTTTAGAATCCCACTCTTTCAGGATCTTTTTAGTATCAGGATGAAGTTTTTCTTCTCTTTTGGAATATTCTTCTTCCAGGTCGGAGACGTTTTTACCTCTTTCCCTTAATACTTCTATCGTACCTTTGATCCTATATAGAACTTCCGCGGTTTCGGATTCTTTTTTGACGAAGTTTTCGTATTTCTCACATTCTTCCGCGATCTCGGCTAAATATCTTTGTCTATCCGGAGGAATGATATGGATCTTCTGGCTAGTCTCGGAACTGGAAGTAAAATTGGATTTCCAACCCAGATCGAATTTTTGATTCAAAGAATCGATGAGTGCAACGTATAGATTATTCGTTCCAGGATCATTGAATTGAGAAGCGATCGTCCCGAACACGGGCATTTTCTCCGGACCTTGATCGAATAATTTCCTGGATCTCTGGAATTGTTTTTGGACATCGCGGATCGCGTCTAATGCACCTCTTTTATCACATTTATTTACTGCGATCAGATCCGCATAATCGATCATATCGATCTTTTCTAATTGGGTAGCCGCACCGAATTCGGGAGTCATCACATAAAGAGAAAGATCTGACACTTCCGTGATCTCAGAATCACTTTGCCCTATCCCTGCAGTCTCTACGATCACTAGGTCGAACTCTGAACTTTTAAGAACGTCCAAACTTTTTTTAACATTTCGGTTTAATGCGATATTCGCTTCTCTAGTTGCAAAAGATCTCATATACACTCTTGGATGTGAGATGGAATTCATACGGATCCTATCTCCTAAAAGTGCTCCTCCCGTTTTTCTTTTGGAAGGATCTACGGAAATAATCGCAATCGTTTTGTCTTCGAAGTCATGGATGAATCTTCTTACAAGTTCGTCCGTAAGAGAGGATTTTCCTGCTCCTCCTGTTCCTGTGATCCCCAAGATCGGAATTATTTTTTTAGAGATCGGGAAATCCAATTTTCCGGGATCTATCTTTTGGGAATCGTTTTCAGAAGATTCTACCAAGGAAATGGATTCTGCGATTGCGATCGGATTTTTTTTACGGATCTCCGAGAATAGGTTCCCGTTAAATCTATGAGGAGGAATAAAATCAGATTTTTTTAATAGATCATTGATCATTCCTTGGAGACCCAAGGAACGCCCGTCATCCGGAGAATAAATTTTAGAAACTCCATAAGCTTCTAATTCTTGTATCTCGGAAGGTAGTATTGTTCCTCCTCCTCCGCCGAATACCTTGATATGAGAACTTCCTTTTTCTTTCAGAAGGTCTATCATATATTTGAAATATTCTACGTGACCACCTTGGTAGCTTGTGACTGCAATTCCCTGCACGTCTTCTTGGATGGCGCAGTCTACGATTTCTTGGACCGATCTATTATGGCCTAGGTGAACTACTTCCGCTCCTGAGGATTGGAGTATTCTTCTCATGATATTGATGGAAGCGTCATGGCCGTCAAAAAGTGATGCAGCAGTCACAAATTTTAATTTATTATGAGGGGTATAAATTCCAGGTTCCATTATATTCTCCTAATGTTCGGGCTTGGGCAAATTTTAACCGAACTTTGTTTGTTTTGTCGTTTGGAGAACGATCGTTCAATAAATTCCATTTATATATCTATCATGCTGTAGGAATAAGAATCTAGCAACTGGATTTTGGTATGTAGGAACTCCAACAAGGCGGATAAGGTCCAATTGTTGGAGCTCCTACAAAACGGACAAAGCCGTTGTTGGAATTCCAACAATATAACGAGTGACGATGTTGGACCTCCTACATTCCCGACTTAGTCTTTAAAAATCAAATGTTCTAAAACCGCACTTAGAGCAAACTTAAGAAAAGAATTCATTTTGCGTTTAAAACCGAAACTTTATATGCTCGTTTTTATGACGGATAGTTTCCTATGGAAAGAGATCTTATTCTCTAATACGCCTTTAGAGGCTCTTCATATTTCTGCGTTAAAACCTGTGTTGGATCCTCTTACAATTGTGTTCCATCATCTGGGATCTTCTCTATTTTTTATGGCCCTGGTCTCTCTTATCTATCTTTGTTTCGATCGAAAGATAGGACTCAGAATGACATTGGGACTTCTTATCGCAGGAGTTGTAAACGGAGTCTGCAAGGCGCTTCTTACAATGCCTAGGCCGATCGGTTTGTCGTTCCCATCCGAACTTGGGCTTATGGAAGGTTCGTATGGATTTCCTTCCGGACATGTGCAGACTGCAGTGGTATTATACGGAACATTATTTTTGCATGTACGAATTCCTTGGGTGAGATTACTTACCGCATTTTTGATCTTATTCATGCCGATCGCAAGAATGTACGCGGGACTTCACTTTTTAGGTGATACATTGGGTGGTTTTGTTTTAGGATTACTCGTGTTATTAGGACTAGAGTTTTTGTTCTCAAAAGATCCTGGAATTTTAGAGCCAGGTTTTACTGGACAGGCACCGGACCAAAAACGGATCAAGTCACTCGTACTTTTTATTTTAGCTCTCACTGTGCCTAGCATTCTTCTTCATGATCCTAGCCAACCTGAGTCTACGAATAGATCCTGGGAGCAGGTGATCTCTTCTGCGGGAGCGCTTGCAGGTTTCGGGATAGGGATCTTGTACAATAAGAGGGCAGGGTTGGATTGGAAATCAGTCGATTCTTGGATCGTATTCTTGATCCGAGTAGGAGTGATCATTCTTGGGATCTTGGTCTTTTATTTGGCTCTCGGAAAAATTCTCTCCTCACTCTTAGGGGAAAATCCGGTTGCCAGATACTTTAAGTATGGGATCGTGTGTTACTATATCGGCCATCTCGCTCCCATTCTTTTGAAAAGGATACGCGGAGGCATCTATCTGACTTAACTTCATGCTTCGCCTTGGATCCTCCTTACAGTTCATTTCCGAAAGTATCGGAAAATTACGGACCTCCGGATTCATACGCAGCTTTTTTTCAGTAGGGTTTTCCAAGGTAGTCGCCTCCCTGCTGAATTTTATTTTCATGGTCTATTCCGTTCGCATCTTGAGTAAGAATGAGAACGGGATCTTCCAATATTATTCCGGATTTCTGCCTGTGCTTTTAGCCGTGGCAGAATTCGGATTGCCTACCGCATTAGTACGATTCCTTTCTCCAATGACGGAAGACAAAAGAAAGATCGGGGTGCTACTTGCATCTTCTCTCTGGGTCAAATGGGCCGCGTTATTTTTGTTAGTAGTAGTTACGGGAGTTGCCGTGTATTTTTTAAAGGAGAATGCACTTGCTGCATTTCTTCTCGTATTCGGCAGCTTTGTTCTTTCCTTTAATTCTTATTTCGAAAGTATATTTGTTTCTTTCGGACAATATCACGCGCTTTCCATTTGGTATCCACTTCCAAACCTGATCCGCATTTTAATTTTGTATTTAGCGGATCAATTTTCAGAACATGCACTTGGACATTTAGATATACTCGGGATCTTCTCCGTGGCTCCCGTATTTACTATTGTTCTGTTCTTTCTATTATTCCCCAGAGGCAAATTACATTGGGCAGGCGATAAGGAAGAAGTTCGACAACAAACCAGGGAACTCATCTCTTTCAACCGTTATGCGTTTTTGGCATCATTATTTGCGATCGTATCGGATAGAATGGAGTTATTCTTTTTAAATAAATACCATTCTAACGAGGCAGTGGCGGCATACGGAGTGGCATTACAACCCTTCAGCGGGTTCGTGATCTTATTCTCTGTTTTAAATTCAATGATCTACCCTAAACTTTCCAGGCTTACGGAAAATAAGGAATTCACTAGTTACTTGGGAAAATCCATTTTAGTAGCCGTAGTATTTGCATTAGCATTGGGGCCTTGGGTGTTTTTAGGAGATTGGGTTTTCTCCGCGTTATTCTCCGGAAAATATCCTGAATCAGTGCCGGTATTCCAGCTATTATACCCGAATTATCTTTTCCAATTGGTGTTTTCTCCGCTTGGAATGGCGCTATTTGCATTAGGCCAGCCTAGATTACTTGCGATACTTGCTTTAGTAAGATTGATCTTTGGATTGATTTTGGATAATCTTCTGATCCCGGAATACGGGACAATGGGAGCTGCAGGAGCATTTTTTTTGGGACAGATCCCTTCTTGGTTTTTGCTCAGCGGTTATTTTCTGGCGTATTACAAACCTTCTGCCAAGCAGTCTTAGAATATTCTAAAATAAGAATATTCTATTTTCTTGATATTTTTTCGGTTTAGGTCTGTTTCTGTTTTACTTCTGCTTTTTGAAGTTTTTTCACGAATGTGACTTGGTTTCCCTTATCGTTATAAGAAAGAGAGTCCACATTCATGCGAACTAAGAATATACCTCTGCCTGAAAGTTGGCTTGCATTCGGATCTTGTACAGGATCCGGAACTCTTGCCGGATCGAAACCATCTCCTCCATCTTCCAGGATAACGGTCACTCTTGTATCATCATAATCCACTTCTACCCGGATCCATTCTTCTTTGGATTCGCAGATCTTGTCCACATAGGAGAAGTAATCATTCTCTTGGAACATTAACTCTTGTTTTTGGTGATAAGTGATACGAGCACAACCATGTTCTATCGCATTACCTATCAATTCGTACAATGCCACTTTTAAAGAGAGTTGGTCCTCGTTATGCAGATTCGGAAGATGAGAAAGGGATTTTAGGATCAAATGAACATATTGGTTTAAATTTCCAAGTCTAGGAAGAAGTGCGAACTTCTGCCTGGATTCCCGGACCTGGAACATTCTTTTGTCCACAAGGTCCTTGCCGGCATAAAATAAATTCTTAAATCTTAAGAGAGAATAACGGATTGCCTCCATCCGAAAAGGTTTGAGGAAAAAGTCCACAGCTCCCAGTCGAAGAGCATTGATGGAGATCTGTATGTCCTGATTTCCTGTGATGACAATAAAAGGGGTGTCTACTCCTTTTTCCCTCAATTTAGTGATGAACTCTATACCGTTCATTCTTGGAAGGCGAATATCGGTGATGATCAGATCGAATGTTTCCGACTCGGCTAATGTTAAACCTTGTTCCGCGGTTCCCGCAAGAACTAGTTCGTATTCGCTGCCGAAAATTTCCTGGAACAGATCTCGGATAACTTCTTCGTCATCAACGAAAAGGATTTTCATAATAAATTCCTAATTCAGAACTTCCGAATGCTTAAACTGCCTTATTCGGAAAACAAAAGAAAACCCTGGAAAGGTATTCTAGTCAAGAATTTTGTCAGCGTATATTGTCTAGAGAATCAAGAGAATATAAGGATTTTATCCTTTCATCCAAACTTTTTAACTCCGACTTATCAAAAACCGCCAATTTATTTCCTGAAAACCGGAAGACCAAAAATTCGTCCTTATTTTCGGAAATGGCCGTTTTCAAACCTTCGACGGAGTCCACGACCTTATCATTCACGGATTCTAAGATCAAATCTTGGAATTCCTGATAGGCCCTGTTCTTCTCGTCCGGGAACGCTCTGGAAAGTAATACGATACGGCTTCTTTCCGGATGGAGTTTTTTAGAATAACTTTCCGCTAAGTATACTAACTTTCTATCGCTGGAAGATTTGTATTTTTCTCCATATTCTTTCAGATATGTATGAGTGAGTTCAGTGAAAAGTAATCCACCCGCGATGATATACTTAGGAGCGATCTTGTCCGAACTTTCAGGGATCAAGAACGAATCCTCGTTATACGGCCTTAGCTGGTAACGTATCTCTCTTTTTCTGCCGTCTCTATAAAGAGAAAGAGCGACCCATTCTCCGGAATTCAGATAAGATCCGCCCTTGCTGAGCAGGATATCGTATAATACCTGTTTTTGTTTAGAAGCAACCGGAGTCCCATTCACGGAAAGAACCGCGTCCCCTGGAAACAGATTATGCATCGGACCAATCCCGGGAAGAATTTCTGAAACAACTGCGCCCACACTACCTTTCGGAAAATAATAATCTTCTTCTGCAGGAGTTAAAGAACCTTCTGCGGAAAAACCCGGGTGAGGAAATGGAGAAGCGGAAGAAAATCTACTTTGGTAAAATCTACGAAGAAGATCAGCGCCCGCATTCCAGGTCCCATCTGTAAATCCACAGACCTTCTTGCCTGAAAAAAGAAAACTTCTGGTCCCGTCCTGATTTTCTTTTCTGGAAAGTTTAGAAAGAGGCAGGATCGATTTAGAAAATTCTAAACTTCCCCATTCAAAGTTCGGGAAGAAGGAGGAGCATACTCCTTGCGTTCTGACTCCTTCCTCTAAAAGAGCGATAGGGGATACTTTTTTAGATCTTCCGAAGTTTTCAGGAAGAAGAACGATGCCTAACCCGGTATCCAAATCCACTTTTTGGAAATATGCTTTTCTTCCGGCGGATTCTTCCGGATGGACCTCCGCGAATAGCGGAACTTCTCCAGGTTTTAAAAGTGCGAGTGCGGTTCTTTCATCCAAACGGATCGCTGGGATCTTTTTCTGATAAGGAGTTCCTTTTTGAAAAGGATTATGATGAGAATATTTTCTAAAATGGACCAGAAGCGAGAATTCTGAATCCGCTTTTGCCTCGATATTCTCTAAAGATCCTAAAAGTAAGAATGCGAGAAGGAATACTAATTTGTTAGATCTCATTTTCCCTCCTTGGATTCATCCGACTTGATATCGAATCTTTTTCTAACCCGTAAGTCTATTGTCCTGACTGTTTTGGCATCCAAGACCAAAGGAAGTCCGACACCCCTGAACTTCAGTACAAGGGTCCCATTCGAGTATTTTTTCCAATAATCCTTGAACTCGGCGATATTCGCGGGAGTTTTTCCATTAATGGATTCTAATATTTTAAAACGATAATTTAGGTATTTGGAGTTGAGAGGATCCGGGAATAGGGTAGTTAATATCAGGTCTCTTTCCGTAAATTTAAAAAGGTCGTCCTGTATAAAATAACTATAATGGTATCTAAGAGCAGTTTCCACTCTTTGGCTTTCTTTTCCGAATAATGCACGATTCACAGGCTGGAATAAAAGTCCTGCTCCCAGAAAACTTCTGACCTGACGATCTCTGTATAATTCAAGAGAATCCGTTTTTTTTAGCTCGGCTTGGATCTTAAAGTTTTTACCGTTCCTGTAAAAATACAAAGTTAATTTTTGTCCTACAAAACCGGGCTCTATCAGATCTACGATCGTTCTTCCGGTAAATTCTAAAAGACCACCTTCGTTGTTAAGATAGGCCTCATCTACCTTATACAAAAAATCATCCGTTTGCAAAACATCCGAAAAAGAAGAATTCGGATATACCTTATTTACTAGAACACCTTGCAGATTCTGAGGAACTCCTAGATACTTTTTCACGGATTCGGAATTCCCATTTTGGAAAGTAAAACCTACGAATGGGAACCCGTCGTATTGGCCGTCTTGTATATCTTTTAAGAAATGTTGAACAACTTCAGGCGGGATTAGATATGCGGTATTTCCTTGGATCTGGCTTACTTCAAAAATGATCCCTGCTACCTTTCCATTTTGGATGGCAGGACCGCCTGAATAACCGGGAAGAATATTTGCACCTACGCGGATTACTTTTCTGTAATCAAGACCGGTAAAAGAATATCTCAATCTTTCCACACGATTAACTAGACCATTCTCTAAGGTGAGATTTTCCGCACCTTCCGGATAACCGAGCATTAGAAGATTACTGCCTAAGGAAGGGGATTCTTCCGCGATTTCCAGAGGTTCTACGGCTGTAAAAAATTCCTCATCTTCTACGGAGATCAAAGCAAGATCACAGTCGAAACCTATAAATTCCACTTTTGCATTATAATATTTACTGCTATTAAAACGTTTTACCTTCAAATACTTGGACTCCGAGATCACATGAGCATTTGTTAATATTCTATTTCCTGCAATAATGAAACCTGAACCCACATCTCGGGAAAGATCCTGGTCCCCGAATTCCAAAGGATCGCTTGCATCCGGATAAATATCGCTTCTAACTATAACAACACCGTTCAATAATGTTTTAAGATCGGAGTTACCGTTCGTTTGGGAAAAAGCGGGAAAACTAAATGTCAGGACCAGACCCGCGAGAAGTATCCAAAACTTATTCATGAAATAACTCCGCGTCGGACCATACAATTTTATCCTTTTCTACCGATTCTAATTTCAATTTTGCCAGGTAACGTGCTCCTTCTTGGAGTTCTTCAGTCGGTTGGTTATCCACTAAAACGTTTCCGCTCAGATCCGCTTTGATCCTGATCCAGGAATATGGAGAATCCGGTAAACAACTGGCCTGGAAAGAATAATACAAAGACTTGTCCCAATAAAAATCAGCATCCTTGCCCAAATAAAGAAGAGGGCAGGAAGAATCAAAAAAGATCTCTTTTCCTTTAGGGGTGGGACGATCTATAGGATGTTTTGCGATGCTTAAGAAATATTGCAGACCAAAATTCACAGTGGAAGTTTTCTCCACCAGTTTGGTTTCCTGATTCGACTTACCTGCGGGAAGAGGTTTGGAGCTTGCTGCTTTTAAATTCTCCGCAGAAAATTCAAGCTCCCAATAAACCGTTTTTCCCAGCTTAACTGGACCTTTCACTCTGAAAGAATCTATTCTTTCAGGAGAACGTAATCTTTCTTCTCCGGAATAAAAGAAACCGCTCAGTTTTTTTCCGGGACAGTCCAGAGAAAGGTACTGTATTTCCTCAGTCTCTGGAAGAGATCTGAACTTACACTCACCGATATGAACGGTTCCATGTTGTTTGAACCATTCTTTCAAAGGTCTTGCGTCTTTCTCTTTGGTATATTTTCTCCAACCTTCCTGAAATTCTTTCTCAGCAAAGTCTCCGATCCTGGAATTTGTCTTTTGGAGCTGAGCTTCTTCTGCGAAACTTCCAGAATCCGGAATAAAAACGGAAAAAAACAATAAAACTCCCAGGCTCACAAAAGAAAGAAGGAGTCTTTTCGTTCTTAAATGGAAAATATTCTGCATCGGGGAAAACATTCTTAATTATTATCGGTTCGGGAAAAAGCGGATTTTACAGATCTGAAAATAGAAGAGGAATTTCCGTAGAATTCTTGCGATTATGTCTCGAATTTCCAAGAATACCAAAAAAAAGTTAAACTCTGAAACGGTAGTCTGGAATATGGTTAAAACTAAGAGTAAAAAATATAACGGTATTCATCTTGTCTCACTGGAGTTTTCTTAAAACCGACCTGAACGAAAAGCAGGACTTATTCATCGATTGCCGCTCACAAGCGCAATACCAGGAATCCACCTTAAAGGGTGCGTATTATTTTCCATTCGTCAAAAAGGCTTTTGCTTCCGATCCGGACTCTTCCAAAAAATTATTGGGTCCGATCGAAGAGATACTTGCTCTCGCTAAAAAAGAAGAGAAGTCCAGGATCTTGGTTTTTGACGAGGGGATGGGGATGTTCGCATCTAGACTCGTTTTCCTTTTGAGAAGCGCAGGTTTTCAAAATGCGTTCTTGATCGGACAACGTTGGCCTGTGGACGGAGCCAAAGAAAAAGGTTCCAAAGAGTTGGATTGCGGCCCTGCATCCAAAGTCCGCAAGCTGGAAGGAGTGATAGACAAAGCATTCTTAGAAAAGAACTTAACTAGACTCCAAATTTTCGATACTCGCACACCTGAAGAATATGATGGAAAACTTCCTCGTTTAACTGCTCCCGAGCCTGGGAGTTTATGCGGAAGATTACCGGGTGCTTTCCTTTGGGATTGGAGAATGTTGTATGACGCGAACGGTGAGCTCGTGGACAAAACATTCTTCAATAAAAAGTTAAGAGGTTTTCCTTTCATGCCGGAAAGGACCACTGTTATCTATGATTATAACGGAGCAAGATCCTCCTTACTCGCTATGATGCTCAAAGAAGTAGGATACAACGACGTGAATGTTTATGTTGGCTCTTGGTTTGAATGGAGAAAATCCAATCTACCTAAACAAGCAGCGAATATATACGGACAGGCCGGAGTAGGAGCTTCTGCGCCAAGAGTCGGTGGAACAGACAGAAAAAGTTAAAAAAAGAAAGACTTCTTAAGCTTCATAAAAGAACCTCTCGTTAGTTTCTAAGAGGAATAACGATGAGGTTCTTTTTTATTATCAGCATACTATTTGCATTTTTATTCAACTGCGGATCCAGATTTGAAAAAATCTCTCCGTTTTCCGTTCCTCCTCAGGAATTCGATCTTGGTAACGGGGTCAAAGCAGTATTCCTGCCTACTGAACTATCGTTCATCACTTCTAAGGGTAGAATATTAGAATTCAACTTAAAAGACGCATTTCTCTCTTCTGCAAAAGGGGAACAGATCGTAAATTATAGAAAGGCAACATTCAAGATCAAAGATAAGATCTTATTGGAATGCGGAGCCCAGACAATCGAAAGTCTTGGATTAGGATCCGATGCATTATATCTCAAAGGAAAACTTACAGGAAATAACTGCGAAACAGAATACTCTATCAGATTCGTATCTTCTTCCAACTCCGGACTAGACTGGAAGGTAGAAATTACAAACCCGGAACTAAATCGCACATATATCAAATTCAAATCGGACGAATCCGAAAGTATCTATGGACTAGGCGAACAATTCTCTCATCTCAACTTAAAAGGAAAAAAACCTTTCTTATTCTCTGAAGAACAGGGAGTGGGAAGGGGAGACCAGCCGATTACCTGGGGCGCAGAATTATTAGAAGGTGCCGGCGGAAATGAATACAGCACTTATACCCCAATCCCATTTTTTCTCACTTCCCGGAACAGAGCATTCTTTTTCGAAAACAGTTCTTATTCGGTTTTTGATTTTGAAGAAGATTCCGAAATTGCTGTAGAGTTCAGAGAAAGAGGGCTTAACGTAAAATCCTGGAAGGCTGCAAATCCGAAAGAGATCTTAAAATTATACACTTCTCATACCGGTAGATTTCCGAATCTGCCTGATTGGGCTTATGGGACTTGGCTCGGTATCCAAGGCGGAAAATCGGTCGTTTTGGAAAAGATAGAAGAAGCTAAAAAAGCCGGAAATCCGATCAGTGCCCTTTGGATCCAGGACTGGGTGGGGCAAAGAAAGACAGTATTCGGTTCTCAACTCTGGTGGAAATGGTTTCCGGATGAAACTCGTTATCCTGATTTTAAAAACTTCGTAAAAGAATTAAATCAAAAGAATATTCAGGTTTTAGGATATATCAATCCTATGCTTGCCACAGAAGGGCCTCTATTCGAAGAAGCGGTCAAAAATAATTATTTAGTAAAAGATAAAGAAGGAAAAGATTATATAGTACAAACTGCGGGATTCCCGGCAGGACTATTAGATCTTACAAATCCAAAAACCCGCACTTGGATCAAAAATATCATCAAACAAAATCTGATAGGCAACGGACTCTCAGGTTGGATGGCTGATTTTGGAGAATGGTTGCCTACGGATGCTGTATTATTCTCTAAAGAATCTTCGGAAATTTATCATAATCGTTATCCGGTAGAATGGGCAAGACTGAACCGAGAAGCAATCCAAGAAGTTGGAAAAGAAGGACATATCGTATTCTTTACACGTGCAGGTTATAGTTATTCCAATAAATATTCCACTTCCTTTTGGGCGGGAGACCAGATGGTGAGTTGGGGAAGACATGATGGGATCGTATCTTCTCTTATCGGGATCTTGAGTGGTGGAATGTCAGGGATCAGTTTGAATCATAGCGATATAGGAGGATACACAACAATTCCTAGTCCAATCAAAGATTATTTCAGATCCAAAGAATTATTTCTTCGTTGGGCGGAATTGAATGTATTCACTCCGGTTTTTAGGACCCATGAAGGGAATAGACCTGCTAAAAACCACCAACCATATTCTGATCCGGACACAATAAAAGAATTTGCAAGATACGGACAGATGCACCTTGCATTAAAAGAATATTTCAAATTTCTAAATAAAGAAGCTTCCGAATCAGGGCTACCACTTTTACGTCCGCTCTATCTTTCATATCCGGAAGACAATCATACAAGAGATCTGCAAAACCAATTCTTACTAGGAGAGGATCTACTCGTGATCCCGGTCTTAGAAAAAGGAGAAGATACGGTAAAAGGATATCTTCCCAAAGGAGAATGGGAACACGTTTGGACAGGCAAAATATTCCAGGGAGGAACTTGGGCAGAAGTCGATGCTCCACTTGGATATCCCGCGATCTTTTTGAAAAAGAAAGGTGTTTGGTATGAAAAATTAAAATCTTCACTTTCCACTTTTAAAAAGAACTGAATATGTGCGGTTTTTATTTGAATCACAAAACTTCTACACTGTCTAAATAAAGGAAGAAGGTCCCTTTGTCAGAATTTACAGATCCGATAGTATTATTTGATGGAGTTTGCAATTTATGCAACGGTGCAGTGAATGTACTTTTGGATCTGGACAAACGTAAAAGATTAAAATTTGCCAGCCTCCAATCCGAATATGCAAAAAACCTAATCCAATCTAAGGCCTTGGAGGAAAAAGTCCGGGGCATAGATAGTATCCTTTTCTGGGACGGAAAGGAGATTTATAATAAATCCAATGCCATTCTGGAGATCTGCTCAACACTCGGAGGATTTTGGAAAATTTTTCTGATTACCTATATCATTCCAAGACCCATTCGAAATCTGTTCTATGATCTGATCGCCAAAAATCGTTACAAACTTTTCGGAAAAAGAGAATCTTGCAGAATGCCGACCCCTGAACTAAAAGAGAGGATCCTAGGGTAAGGGGCGCAAGGTTCTTTGCACGCAGAGTCGCGAAGCCGCTCTGAGTGGGAATTTCTTTGCAGCTTTTTTAGCTATACTCTTAGGGTCCTCTGAACAAAAAACCCCAAAAAACGACCCAAAATCTGGCCTTTGAGGCCTCCCTTTATGTCTATTTCATCCTCGTTTCCAGGTTTCCCCACGACGAAACTTTCTCTAAATTTCAGAAAACTTTTCAGTAAGTTTGTATTTTTTCGGGACTCTAATTGTGACACCTTGTAAAAACAGGGAAAATTCTTCAAAATATGCCATAAATCGATGGAATTGAGATTAAAATAATTAATTTCATTAGGATTCGGTCGGATTCATTCGATATCGTTAATTCCTTAGGATTTGGGTGGAGAAAAATCCTTGTCCCGAAAGTATGGACCAGGAGGATAGGGTGAACTTTCGGAAATTTACCGCCGATCTTAAATACAAGACCCGTTTTTTAAGAGAATTTTTGGCGGCGCAAAAAGGAAAGAACCAAATGAAAAGAAAAACTATTCTTTCGATAGTAGGTGCATCAGCCCTAGTCGTACTTTCCTGGAAATCTTTCGCAAATACATATTTGGAAGAAGTGAAGGTAGATAACCAATTCATCCAAACCTATCAATCTAGAGAAGGGATCTGGATCGTTCCCGGAAAAGTAAAAGAATCCTTAGAGGATCTTTACCACAAATTCGGAACCTCAGAAAGAGAGGTTCGCCTTCTGAACGGGATCCACGACAGCGGAAAGATCCAAAACTCAGAACCTGTATTCTTCCCTTATAATTCAAATTACACTCGCAATCTTCTATTAGAGGACAAAGGAAGAGAGATCTTCACCTCGGATTCCAGAGAATTGATCTGGCCTTTAAGCTTCAAATATTCCAGAGTTACTTCCAGATTGGGAAGACGTTGGAACGCATTGCACGCAGGTGTGGACATTGCTTGCCCGAACGGTTCTGTAGTGATCGCTGCGGCTGACGGAGTGGTGACGGATTCCAAAAGAGACGGTGGATATGGACTAAGAGTAGTTCTTTCTCATCCTCAGATCAACGGTATCCAAACATTATATGCTCATAATTCTCTTCTTTTTGTAAAACAGGGTGATAAGGTTAAAAAAGGACAGGTGCTTGCACTTTCCGGGAATACTGGACACACGACTGGACCACATGTTCACTTCGAAGTTCGTTACCAAAACGTGGTCTTGAACCCTGAACATTATCTTCCTCCATTCTTAGCTGATAAAGAATCCCAAGTTGCGATCGCAAAAGAAACCATCCAACAATAATAACATTGTTCTCTAATACCGACTGGTCTTCCGAAATCTTTTCCTATTTAGAAGAGAACCTGGCTGGTCGGAAGTTCCAAACAGCTTTATTCGATTTTGATAATACTCTTGTCCGAGGAGATTTCGGAGAAGAAGTTATGTGCGAACTTCTAAAAGCCGGAGTTCCCTGGATCCAATCACTTTCTCCTTTTTTTCCTGAGCCTTCCATTTCGGAAAGAATGGAAACCTTACGTAAGACGGACACCCAAGCCTTCATGGACGAGGTCTGGAAATATTACGAATCCAAGATAGAAAAAGAAGGACTCGAGGCCGGATACAGATGGTCTACCTGGATCTTTTCAGGCAGATCCACAAAAGAATTACAGAATACTGCAAATCTTGTTTGGGAAAATCATCAGAAGGATACAAGTTCCAAGGCAGTCCAAGCATTTTATCCTATGTTCGAACTTGTAAAAGAATTCGAGAAGGCCGGGACCAAAATTTGGATCGTAACCGCTTCTCCTGCACCTGTGATCCAAGTAGTCTCCGAGCAATGGGGAATTCCGAAAGAAAATGTTCTAGGTATGAGACTCGTTGAAAAGCACGGGATCTTAAGTCATGAACTGATAGAACCTTTCACCTATGGGATCGGAAAAGTAGAATTCCTCAATCTTGCCAATGGGAACCAAGGATATGACATTGCATTCGGAGACTCGGAGAATGATTTCCCTATGCTTTCTCATGGTAGATCCAAAGGAATATTTTTGGATAGGGGCAAGAAGAAGGTCCCACCAACGGGAACTCTCATCCAAAGCGTGGCAGACTGGAAGACAGTGGCAAAGCCGTTATAATAGACGCAGAGTAAAAAGAGGCGCTAAGTGTTTTCTCACGCAAGAGACACAGAGTCGCTGGGATATTTAATGTAGGAACTCCTACAAAGCATCCAATCCTCTGCGTCTTCGCACCTCTGCGTGAACTTTACCTAATCTTCAAATAATCAGGCATTTCTGGAAGTTTGTCTTCCGTCCAGATCCAATCTCCTACTAAGGAAACGATCGGCGACTTCTCACCTTCTAAAATTTTGAGTAATGCAATTTTTAGATCCTTAGGTTCAGTGATCCTATAAGGAATGGATGGAAAGTTTTTTCCGAAACTTTCATTTTCCTTTTGTTGGATATAATCAATGAAGAAGTCTCCGAACTTTTTGCCGGAGGATTTTTGTTCTTCCATCAATTTTTGTAGATCTGGATGAGGAGAAGATTTTGCAAGCCTTTGCAGAATGATAGTAATCCCTCTTACACTTTGGCTGAAAAAAGTTCCTGCACGAATGATCTTTCTGGAATCCGGTTTTTGGACTGCCCATTCTTCCATTTTCTTTTTGATAAATGCTAAAGAACCGTAGAATGTAAGCAAGTGGGGAAGGTAATAATACGCGGAATATCCGACTGTGATCCTTGGATTGATTTTTTTCTCCAAATCCAACATAGGATCTAAACAGAATTTTGCCGTGTCGATAATGTCCTGATCGGGTGTTTCGGATACAGGGTATCCTAAATTCCCTCTGGCAGGTGTGTATATGAGTACATCTATATTTGCATTTTCTTTATTTAAGAATTTTTGAATATTCGAAACTGCTTCTTCAGGCTCTTCCAGTTTGATATGAGGAATTGTTATGTCAGAACCTTCTACCTGAGATTCTCCTGAGGTAGTGGAGTAGATTTTCCATTTTTGTCCTGTTTTGGAGGAATGTTCTTTGAATGCTTGGATCGCACTTTGGCCAGCTGCTCCTGACCCGCCTACGATCAATGTTATGGACTCGCTCATTTTCGCCTCCGGAAAGTGAGGACCAGCTTACTCATTCTGGGAATCGTATGCCAGAAAAAAAGCGTAGATACGATTGAAAATCGGAAGGAAGCTCCGATACAATTTTAATATCTTCCTCGAATTCATTTTTGAATTTTAGAAGATACGAATGTAATAAAAAACGTTTTGGTTTAGAAACTAAACTTTTAATCGAAGGATCACTGTAAGTTTCATCTCCCAAGATAGGAGTTCCGATAGAATATAGATGAAATCGGATCTGGTGCCTTCTTCCCGTAACTAATTTTGCGGCAACCAAAGAGAGATTTTTCTCCTTTGAATAGGAGAGAAGAGTAAAATCAGTAATCGCTTTTTTGCCACCGGAACGAACCGAGCTTACCTTTCCTTTTCCATCTTTTAAAAAACATTCCACTCTGAATTCTTTCTCTGTTGGAATTCCAACACAAATCGCCAGATACGTTTTTTCCGAATCTGCTAAGATTGAATCCGCTTCTTTGTTTTTAGATGGCTCCTTGCAGAATAGTAGGATGCCGCTTGTATCTCTGTCCAGTCTATGAAGCAGTCTTAATTCCGGCTCCTTCTCCTGTTGTCTGACAAGATCTTCCAGATTGGGACGGTTCGGGTCGAAGGTTGCATGGACCGGGATGCCGGCCGGTTTTTCCACAGCAAGTAGGAACCCCTTCTCATACCATTTATGGATCGGATTCTCAGGGACCTGGAATTTGGGCCTTGTTTCCTTCATAGGATCCTTTGTCGGATCTTCTCTAATTTGAAGATCCTTTTTTGAAAGGATTGAAATTGGATTGACACATCTTCCGTTATATTGGACGAATTAGGTATGAAACAGGCCGACGCCGAAGAACTGGATGGGAAGGAACTCATCTCCAGCGAACATATAACAGAAGTCGTTAAAGAAAACCTAAAATTAATTCGCCATACTAAAGGACTCTCATTAGACAAATTGGCATCTCGTTGTGGTGTGAGCCGAGCCATGCTTTCTCAAATAGAGCAGGGAAAAAGTGTTCCTACAATCGCGGTATTATGGAAGATCGCAACAGGTCTTAACGTTCCTTTCAGCGAACTTCTAAAAGAGAAGGGAACAGAAGGAGTTTTTCTCTTAAAAGCAGAGAATACAAAAGTCTTATATTCCAGTTCAAAGGTATATTCTAGTCGTGCCTTGTTTCCGTTTATCGGAGGCAGAAGGGTAGAATTTTACGAACTGATCCTGAAACCGGGCGGAATCGAAGTTGCAGAGGCTCATAAAGCCGGAACAACTGAGAATCTTGTAGTGGTCCAAGGAAAATTGCGCCTCCGTGTGGGGGACAAGGTGGTAGAACTGGATGCAAAGGATTCCGTATATTTTAGAGCGGACGTTCCCCACGAATACATCAATCCAACGGATACAGAAACTCTCATGTATCTGGTCATGGAATATACGGACGAAGCTAACTAAACTTTTAGTCCTAAGCTTATTTCTCACTCCGGGCCTTCTATTTCCAGAAGCGCCCGATCCTTCCACAGGCTATTACGGTATCGATAGATACGAAGAACAGATCTCTTGTCACGAACAAGATTGTATCCGTTATACTTTGGATGAATTGAATTCCAAAGGTGGAAAATCGGAAGTACGAAAACTTTTAGAAGAGAATGCCGGAAAGGTATTAATAGATCTTTCCGGAAAAAATCTAAAACTCGCAGACGATGAATTGGACGATCTCAGGGATTTTCTATTAGAAATTTCTAAAAGAGATGGAAGGGTCGCGATCGAAAAACTTCATATTGCGATCCGAGGACTGGAGATCGCGGATCCTCCCGTTTTAAAAGATGTCGGTCTGATAGGCTGGGGTCTTATCAGAAGAATTTACAGAAGTGTATATTTCAAGAGAACCGGAGATTATAACGCAAAAGTCCTATATCATCCGGGAAGTGGAAAGATCAATCTGATCTTCTTCGTTCATAAAAGATACGGTGATATTTGTGAGACTGTATTTTCTTCCTGCAATGAAATAGAATATTTGGATGAAGACACATTCGATCTTCAGCTTTCTACTGCTCTCAGAGAATCCAAAGAGAAAAATCTTCCAGTCAGAGTGAATTTCAAACAGGTCCAGGCTTCCTTTCCGGAAACAAAACTGGAATGGGAAAATGTTAAAAATATGGGAAGATCCGCTAGAATGTACAAATGGCTCGCTCTTCCTCAGGAAACCGAAATGAAACCATTGAGCAGATCCAGGTTTCTTCCTTTGCAGGCTGCATTGACTGTGATCGATTATTCCGTTTCAGTATTTGATTATGTGAATCAGATTATAATGTACAGACCTGCAAGAAGCACAAAAGCAGAGGTGATGTACACTCAAAGATTAACGGAAGATGGAACTCCAGGCACCAAAACAATTCATTCTGTGGTGTTTGTTCCGGTTAAGGAAGAGTAAAACTTCTCCGCCTCGAAAGTGAAGCGGAGAAGGAAGAAATCCTAGATAAAAAAGATCCAGGTCAAAAGTAAGAATGTAGGAACCAAAAGTAGGAAGGAATACAATACATATCCTCCGAAACTTGGCATTTTGATCTTATTTTCTTCTGCTACTGATTTTACCATGAAGTTAGGAGCGTTACCTATATAGGTCAATGCACCCATAAATACGGCACCCACGGAAATCGCTTTCAGTAATTCTTCGCCAACTGGATCCGCCAGGATCTGAGATACATTAGAGAATCCTAATAATCCTTTGGCCAGGGACAAGAATGTCAGATAAGTAGGAGCATTGTCCAGAACTCCGGAGAATCCGCCTGTTACCCAGAAGAACTGCCATCTTTCAGTGATCCCTAATTCTTTTCCATGATGTTCCAGAAGTAATAATGCAGGGATCATGGTTAAGAAGATACCGATGAATAGATACGCCACCTCTTGGATAGGACCTAAGGTGAACTTGTTCTTTTCTCTCAGTTTAGGATCGGAAGTCACTTTGGAGAGTGCGATCAAACCGACCAGAACTGCTTCTCTAATGAATGCAAGATAAGGATATTTTTCGATCGCAGGAATATAGTTTTGGTTCAAGAAAGCTACGGAAAGGATCACTCCTAAAAGCCAGATCAGGTTTACCTGACCTTCTAACCCAAGAGGTTGTCTATGAGAATGATCGTAACGGATATCCTTTTTGGTTTCTTTTCCGTGCATGATCGTGTCCCAAATAAAATAGACCACGAGCAAAATTCCGGAAGCGATGATCATTTCAGGGAATAGTTTAAATGTCCAAACGAATGGAACACCTTGCAGATAACCTAGGAATAAAGGAGGATCTCCAAGAGGAGTCAAGGAACCGCCGATATTAGAGACCAAGAAGATAAAGAAGATCACTGTGTGGACCACATGTTTTCTTTCAGAGTTGGTTTTGAGTAAAGGACGGATAAGAAGCATGGAAGCTCCAGTCGTTCCGATAAAAGAAGCCAGGAAAGTTCCCACGATCAAGAAGATCGTGTTATTCACAGGAGTAGCTTCTATATCTCCTTTTAAAACGATCCCGCCGGAAATATAGAATAAAGATGCGAGTAAAATGATAAACGGAATATAATCGAATACCATAGTGTGGAAAATTTTTCCACCCCAGCTATGCGCCATTAAGATCCCGAATGAAACTCCTCCCAAAGCTAAAGAAAGAAGAAGTTTGTTATTATTGTTTTCCCACCAATGTTCGGTCGTATGAGAGATCAGAGGTAGAAGTGCAATACTAAGTAGGATCAGAATAAAAGGAATGACCGACCAAAGAGGAAGATCGTCTCCTGCCTCACCATGAGCCGATGCAGTCTCTTGGTGCTGGCCTCCAGTCCCGTGTTCCCCATGACCTGCATCCGTTTCGGATTGAGCCAATGTGTTTGTTTGAGGGGATGCCCCTGTTTCTGCCCAAACGGAAACGTTTAGGACCAGGGAGAGAAAGAGTAGGGTAGTAAAAAATTTGTTTCTCATCATTCTCTGCTTTTCAAAGATTTTTCGTCAGGTTATAGAGATTCAGATAGGTTTCAAAGGAAAATCCATGATTTCTAGGGTTTTTTTGGCCTCCTTTTTTTGGATTGCATAAATCCTTCCTTTTTTGCAAGATCCTAATAGGAATTCATATCTTCTAGACTTTTTGCTTTATATTCGGCCCTTTCGGACCGTCAGATATATAGGCCCATAGAGAGAACCGACGACCATGACTGTTTTAGGTAAACACAAACAATACTGCCTGACTCCGGACGAAATAGAGAGTAGATTAAAATCGGTTTCGATACAACCGACCATGCAAAGGATTTCCATTTGCCAATACGTACTTTGTGAAGCGGATCATCCAACCGCAGAAGAAGTAAAAGAATGGGTGGATAAACGTTCTTTGAAGATGAGTTTGGCGACCGTCTATAATACTTTAAACGTTCTAGTATCTGCAGGTCTATTAAGAGAATTTAAATTTTCCTGTTTGGGCAAGTCCGTATTCGACAGCAATATAGACGACCATTTCCATTTCTTCGATGAGAAATCAGGTAAATTCCATGATTTGGACGCGGAACTTCTGACAATTGATTCTAAATTACCGAAAGAGTTTAAAGTGAATAAGATGGATATCCTATTCACAGGCTCCTTGGAAGAATCAAACTCTACCGTTTAATTCTCGTTAGATATTAATCGCTTCTCCTAAAGCATGCGCTGCGGCTTCCATTACGGATTCTGAAAGTGTAGGATGGGCATGGATCCTTCCCGCAATTTCTTTTAAGGTCAGTTCGGATCCCATTCCTAAATTGATCTCTCCTAAAATTTCGGTCACATTCGGTCCGATTAGATGGGCTCCTAATACCTCTCCCGTTTTACGGTCTGCTACTAGTTTTACCATTCCTTCTACTTCGCCTAGGGCCTGGGCTCTACCGTTGGCTCTGAATGGGAATTTTCCTATTACAACGTCTATACCTGATTTTTTGGCTTCTTCTTCCTTTAAACCTACTGAGGCAACTTCAGGATGGCAGTATGTACAGGCAGGAATTTTAAGATAATCTAATGGTTCATACACGAGTCCGTGTGGATTTTTGTTTTGGATGGAGATCGCTTCTGCTGCTTTTACCCCTTCCGTAGAAGCAACATGGGCGAGTAATGGTGCTCCTATGCAGTCTCCGATCGCATAGATATTAGAGACCTTGGTCCTAAACTTAGTATCTACTTTGATAAATCCTTTTTGCAAAAATATTCCAATCTCTTCCAGATGGATCCCTTCCGTATTTGGGGTAACTCCTATCGCAACTAATACCTTATCGAATTTTTTTCTTTCTCCTTCCGGGGCAATCCCTTCTCCTTTTAGAAGAATGGACACTCCATCCGATTCTAATTTCGGTTCTGAAACTCCTACACTTGTAAGGATTTGGATGCCTCTTTTCACGAAGGAGCGGTTGAGTAAGTTGGATATTTCAGGATCTTCTAATGGAAGGATCTTGTCCTGCATTTCTACGATCGTTACTTGGGTTCCCATGCTAGAGTAGAAGTCCGCAAATTCTATTCCTATAGCTCCTGCGCCAATGACAGCCAGAGTTTTAGGAGGAGAGTCCTGTATCATTGCATGTTTGCTGGATAGGACCTTCTCCCCATCGAATGGAAGTCCTGGAAATTCTTTTGGTCTGGCACCTGTTGCGATGATAAAATATTCGGATTGGATCTCTTCTTTAGAAGTATCAGGAAGCCAGATCGTATTTTTATCTTTGAAAACTGCGCTTCCTTTCTTTACGGAAATCTTATTCTTTTTCATTAAGAATTCGACTCCGTTAGACATCGTGTCTGCAACCCCTCTGGAACGTTTGATTATATTCGGAAAATCCGGAGAGGCTTTTTCTACCTTCAGGCCGAAGGATTCAGATTTACGAATGGACTCTAATAAATGTGCGGATTCTAAAAGTGCTTTTGTGGGAATACATCCCCAATTCAAACATACCCCGCCTAGTTTTTCTTTTTCTACTAGACATACGTTCAATCCGAGTTGGGCAGCTCGAATGGCGGCCACATATCCTCCAGGGCCTCCGCCGATCACAGTCAGGTCGTAGTTTTCCGCCATCTCATTCCTCCGGATGGCAATTTTGGATTTTTATTCCGACTCTGGGAAGAAGATTTCTTTAGAGGCGCAGAGTTTTGAGAGTCGCTGAGAGTTTTGCACGCAGAGACACGGAGGCGCAGAGGAGGAGATTTGTTGGAGTTCCTACATCGCGAAACCTTCTAATTTTTCTCTCCGTGGCTCTGTGCCTCCGTGTGAGAAAAAACTTGGTGACTCTTGCGATCTCTGCGACTCTAATTACACCTTCTTCTTCAACACTAAGATCATTCTACTCGCGTTACTTTTGAATTTTACTTCATTATAGTTGGAGTATACATGTAGGATCTCCATCCTGTGTTTTGCGAGCATTCTTTGGAGTTCTACCAGGAAGTAGGCTCTCATCAAATGTTTGTCTTTGATCTCTTTTGCGTTCAGATTATAGATATAATTTACTTCTACTACTGTGGATTGGTCCGCTCTGACTAGACGAAATCCTCTGTTTCTCTGGATGGTTGCGTTTTTTGCTTTGATCTGAGCGACCGGGCCGATCGCTTTTCTTTTGATCTTGCGCAGAGGTTCCGCATTCCAAACTTCTAAAACTGCTATGCCTGCCGGTTTCAGATTCAGCTCCAGATTTTTGAGGGCTGCTTCTACTTCTTCATTAGATAATAAATAATTAAAGGAACCGAATAAACTGATGATCGCGTCCCATTTTTCCTGGGACTTATAGGATTGCATTGCTCCCACTTCGAATTTACAATGGGAATATCTTTTTTTGGCGACTTCTATCATTTTGATGGAGGAATCTATTCCGCGAGACTTATATCCAAGGCTTTGGAAATGGGTGACATGCTCTCCGGTCCCGCAGCCCAGATCCAAAATATTCCGGACCCTGTGTTTTCGGAAAAGCCTGTCTATAAACTGGGTTTCCATCTCGAATTTTCGAGCGTTCTTTTCAATATCGAAGTAATATTCTGCCAGTTCCGAGTAGAGTTTCATAGAAAAATCGTTTGAGCCGGACCGGGAAAAACCCGTTAGATATAGTAACGGAACTCAAGTTTACAAAATGCAATTTTTCCCCGAATTTTTTCCCATTTCAGAAGTTTTTCCAATCGCTTCCGCATCTCTTTCCACCTGGCTTGACGGGGAAGTTTTGGCCTTAGGCGGGATCTCCTTCTGTCTACTTTCCCTTTTCGGATACGTAGTTCATACTACAATGGACAGAAAAGAGGAGAAGGGAACAGAGGAAATTGTTCCATTCTTCCAATCAGTTTCAAAAGAAGAAGTTCCCGAAGTCCAAAAGGAAATCGCTGCCAGCGAGAATGTCTCTGAGGAAGGTGTTCCTACCATCTCCCAAGAATTGCCCTCCTATATTTTTAAAGAAGAAGTTCCCAAGGAGACAATTCCCTTCCAATCCTTCTATTTTCCTGTACGCGGAAAAACATACGAGGCAGTGAAATCATTCTTAGATTCTATCAGAATTGGAGAAGAATATTGGGAAGTTCTACTCCATGATCCTAAAGGTGAGTTACAAACTGTAGCGAGTAAAACCGGAAGTATTTCAGTCTTTCCATCCGAAAGAAAGAAAGCTTCCGAACCGAAAGAGGGGACGATCGTTTGGAAATTGGAATGGGATTCCTATTCCTTGGGAGAAGTCAGACAAACTTCTTCTTACGCCTCTGAATTTTCCCTTGATGAAATTTCTTTAAGATTGGATAAACTTGTAGAAGGACTGGTTCTTGCCGGAGAATCCCAGGACGGAGAAACAGGCTGGAGTTCCTACCCAATATTTTCCCAACATTTAGAAAGGGAGAAATATGAGGGACAAGACACCAAAATCCTGGTCTTTATGGAATTCGAGTCAGACGGAGATCTTGTTTCCGATTTTAGAAGTTTGGGCAATTGGTGGAAGTCTAGATTTGGAGAAAATTCTCCCATCTATCGTATCCGAAAAAACCGTTTAGCCACATTCTTCAATGCGGAAGATTGGATGAAATTCCAAAACTCACTTTCCGGGCTTATGGAATTTTTAGGACCTGATAAGACCAGGCTAAATATTGGTGCATCCGTTCGGGTCAGAAAAGATGACTCTGAATGGGAACCAAGAGCCAAAAAAGCATTACATTCTTCTAAAGAAGAGGGACCGAACCGTTTAGTATGTCTTTGAACATAGATCCTTTACTGGATGAAAAATTCATACTTACAATTTCCCAGATCTTCCCTGAGTTTTTGGAAAAAAACCTGGGAGTCCAAGCCGTGCGCGAGGCATTCGGTCCTTCTAAAAACGAAGGCCTATGTTATGAGAACTGCACTTCGGTTGAGTTCCAAGGAGAAGCAAAGGGCAGGCTTTTTCTTGCAATGGACGGTTATACTAAACTCAAACTTCTCCCTAAGATCGCCAGATCCTTTCATATAGATCCTACGATCCGAAGTCATGCTGCTTCCATCATGCTGGAATTTGCAAACCAGATCTGCGCTGAACTGATCTCCGAAATGAAATTGGGAAGATTCCAAATAGATATTCTTCCTCCTGAAAATCTGAACAATAAATTGGTCCCGATCGATCTGGAAAATTTAAGACAGTATATTCTGATCTATTTTCTGAAAGATGAGGATGCCAAAGAATATCTCGGCAGGATCTATCTCATTCTACTGATGCAAAAATATTAATATAGATAAAAAGGATTTCGGGTATGATCCAATACTCTTTCCAGGGACTCCCATTTTTACTTAAATACGCGGACATGATAGATTCTCCCGATGTGGAGATGAGGGAAGAACAATTAAAAATCCCTAAGAAGTCTTCCTTTAGGACTAAGATATTTCCGGGCCAGGAACATTCTCCTGTGATCTACTTGCAGCATGGGATGAGTAACAGGGGAATAGACGACCCTAGAATTCTAACTCTTGCAAAACATCTGAGAAACAGTGGAGCCACAGTATATCTTCCTGAACTGAAGGAAGTTAAGGGGTTAGAGATCTCTGATGATACTGTTCCGAATATCAGGGCTTTATTCCGGGAGATCGTAAAGATAGAAGGTAAGGCGATCTCATTCTTATCCGCAAGCTTCTCCGCTGGGATGGGAATGGTTGCATTGTCCGGCAAAGAAGAACAGAAAAATCTAAAATCCGCTCTACTTGTAGGAACATATTCGGACTTCGCGGATACTCTTCCTTTCATTCTATCCAACTACGATATAGATCCTTATGCGGTTCATGTTCTGCTTTATAATTATATTTCTAAGCTCCAGCCTAAACTTTCCAAATTAGAAGAGTTCTACTTCGAGGCTGCCTTGGATAACGGATTAAAAAGAACCGGAGAAGAGGAGAAGTCCTCTAAACTTATTCAAAAGTTAGGTAAGAAGGAGAAAGAATTTGTATACTCTGTTCAATCCGATCCTAGGTTTAGAATGGCCTTAGTAGAGCCCATTCTATCCGTATTGCCGCCTAACTTCATTTTACGCAATTCTCCCAAGAACTTCCTTTCTGATTGGAAGGCACCTATCGCATTATTGCATGGATTCGACGATCCTGTCATCTCTCCGGACGAATCAGAGCTATTGTTCGGTTCCTTGGGCAATGGAAAGGAAGAATGGAAGGTGCTCTTAAAGTCCAGGCTGATCACTCATGGGGATCATCTTCCATTTTATACTCAATTAGGTGAGATCCCTAAACTTGCGGGACTCTGGGGATTTTTTCTAAAAAAATCCGGACTCTAATATTGTTTACGTTATATTTTCTGAAAATATTCCGTCCTTAATGATAGGCCCCTTGCGCCTTTTTTAGGTTCCGAGCCCTTGTTATATTCGGAGCAAAAGGTTATAGTGGTCTATCGTTAAAAACGCGAAAAGGAATAACCGGCAGGGTTCAAATACGATCTTTTTCGGATCTTTCAGAAGGGTTCGGGAAAGGATTTCTTCCGTGATAAAAAAAGGCGGAGGAAACTTCTTATTGAATTGTTAGCTAGGTAGTATGGTTGTGAGTACAGAGCAAACTTCGGGTGTATCGGATCAAGAGACAAGCTGGGAGAGCGTATTCTCTCTTAAGATCAGTTCGGATAATCTGGGCGCCGATCTAACAATTCGTCCCGGGATGATCAAGGGAAGGGCTCTTTCTACTAGTATTGTAATAGAATATCTTCATAATAAGGATATCTCGCAAGATCGTATCATCGGGGATAATATCTACGGCGCTTTAAAACAATTACAGGCATCCACCTCTCGGATGGATTTTTCTCCTATTTCTTTCGTGGTGGCACAAGGTTTTCCTCCCGTAAAAGGAGAGGACGGTTGGCTGAAATTCTATCATCCTCAGGCGCAAAGAGTGAAGATAGGAGAAGATGGACACGCGGATTATAGAAATATCGAAAGATATATTTATGTAAAGGCAGGGGAGAAGCTTGCAACCCTATTCGAAGGAATTCCAGGAAAACCAGGGATGGATGTTTTCGGAAAACCGATCGCTCCTCCTCCTATCAAAAGACCTAAACTTACTATCGGTAAGAATGTTCAGGAAAAGGGTCTGGTCCAAGAGAACAAACCTTTGGTGGAATATTTTGCTACCTGCAACGGCGCTATTTTCTCCACAGAATCTTCTATCACTGTTTCCCAAGAATTGCAGATCGATTCCAATGTAGGTCTCGGAACAGGAAATATCAATTATGACGGAAACGTTCTAGTAAAAGGAGATGTAGAAGCTGCTACTTCCATCAAGACCCAAGGGAATTTGATGGTAAAAGGAAATGTGGAAACTTCCGATCTAACGATCGCCCGCGACTTAGAAGTCAGCGGCGGGATCAAGGGTGACGGCAAAAATGTAATCAAGATCGGCGGACATCTTTACGCTAAGTTCATTGAAAATGCAGAGATAGAAGTAGAGGGAGACGTTATTGTCGAAGGTTTTATCCTAAACTCCAAGATCCATTCTCTTGGGAACGTGATACTGAACGGTTCCAGTGGAAACTTGGTATCTTCTACAGTTTCCACTTATATGGGGTTGACCTGTGCAAACCTAGGTTCCCAAGCGGAGTTGGATGTAACCGTAGAGTTAGGATTCCATTTTAGGAACGAGAAAACTTTCCAAGACCTGACTAAACGTCTTCAAGTTGCGGAAAAGGAAATAGAAAAGGTCTTACCTAAGGTCCAGCAGATCAAACAGATGGTCCAAAGATCCAGAGGCCAGATCCCTGAGGATAAAAAAGAAGGGTATCGTAAGGTCTTCGAAGAATTTAACAAGCAGAACAAGTTCATAGAACTAGTGAAACAAAAACTGGAAGTATTAAAATCTTCCAGATTTAATCCGGGAGAAGTTCAGCTTGTTGTCCGCAAAGGTGCTTATAAGGGAAGTATCATCAAGTATAGAAGGCAGGTGGAGAAGATTGAAAAATTCCAGTCTGCCTTTATGATGCGTTTCCAACCAGGGCAGGACAAGGCCGCCATGGTTGCTATCAAACCTCAGAAGTGATCAGCCAAAAAACTCTTTGATCTTATCCGGAGGAATAATCCCTTTCTCCGTGATAAACGCTTTGATCAGGTTTGCGGGAGTCACATCAAAAGAAGGATTGAGCGCTTTTACTCCCACAGGGGCGATCACACCTTCCGAAAGGATCGCTTCTCCCTTTTCGTTTTTTAGAAAGTTCAAACGAGTGACTTCGTCTTGTGTTCTCATCTCGATCGGGATCTGAGAACCGTCCGTAATTTTAAAATCAAAACTTTTTTCCGTGGCCGCAATATAAAATGGAATTCCGTGATGTTTCGCTAAAACCGCCAAAGGATAGGTCCCTATCTTATTCGCAGAATCACCGTTAGCTGCTACTCTATCCACGCCCACGATGACCGCGTCTATTTTTTGGGAGGACATGAGCCAGCCGGCCATACTGTCTGTGATCAAATAATTTTCGATCCCTTCTTCCATGAGTTCCCAAGCGGTTAATCTTGCACCCTGCAGATAAGGACGGGTCTCGTCCGCATATACAGTAAGATCATGTCCCGCGTCTTTCAAAGAGCGGATCACACCGAGTGCTGTTCCATGTCCGGCGGTTGCCAACGCACCCGTATTACAATGAGTGATAATTTTAAGTTTAGAAGGAGAAGAAGGAAAAAGTCCCACACCATTCTTCGCTAATTCTAAATTGTTCCTGATATCTTCTTCGAAAACATGGATCGCAAATTTTTCCGATTTCTGTTGGAGTTCCGACAAAGATACGTTATCATATTCTTCTTTCGGAAATATAGAAGATAGTTCTTCGAATGCTCTTCTAAGATTCACGGCAGTCGGTCTGGATCCTAGGATATTGGAGAGTATGGTTTGGAATTCTTGGTAATCGGGTTTTTTAGAAAACTTTTTGAATTCAAGGACTGCACCGAATAACCCTGTGATGGCGATCGCAGGAGCACCTCGGACCACCATTTCTTTGATGGCAAAGATCGCATCCTCGGAATTTTTCGCGGTAAACCATTCTTTTTTGCCGGGGATCTGTCTTTGGTCTAAAAGTTTAAGTCCTTCTTTCTCCCAAAAAATCGGCCTTAAGTTCTCTTTTTTCATTTTTTTACTCTCCGAGGCTAAAGCAGGCCTTTCGTTTTTTCGATGATAAAACTGTGATTGAAATCATCCACCGACTCCCCGGCGGATGAGGACGAACCGGGGCAGATCCCGCCCCGGCTTTGCCTACTTGACTAGGATACCAGTACCTTTAATCCTTACATAATGGCAAAGAGAAATCCGACCTCAGGTCCGAAGCTTTTCGGATTCTCGCTGATTCACCCTTTGAATCTGGTCTTATTCTTCAATATTTTCGTCTGGGCACTTCTAATGATGGAAGGTGGACGAGGAATTATCACTTATTTTTTCGGATTAAACCCAAGCCTAGTCATCGAAAAGAAAATGTACTGGCAGGTATTCACTTACGGATTTCTGCATGTGGTAGGCGGTGATTTTTTCTCTTCTCTCATCCATATAGGGATGAATATGTTCGGACTATTCACCGTAGGTTTCTGGCTTTGCAGATATATCGGCGGTTGGAAATTTTTAAGCGTATATCTTCTATCCCAACTAGGCGGTGGACTTTTCGTTTTGTCTTTTTCTTATATAGGATGGAAGACAGGACTTGTTCCTGAAAATTCAATTTGGGATAGTTATCATTCTACCACAGTAGGCGCAAGCGGTGGAGTTTTCGGAGTGCTTGCAGCATTCAGTATCATGTTCCCTGAAGCAAGATTTGTATTTCCTCCGGTAAGAGCAAAATTCGCTCCTTGGGTATTGATCGGTTTCGGATTTTCCGTAGATGCTTATTATCTTCTTCAATTCCATTCCAGCGGAGTCATGTCCCAAAGTTTTTTCGGGATGATGAGTAACTCAGGTCATTTGGGCGGAGCGGTCTTCGGTCTATTCAGTCTTCTCGGCTTACAAAAGTTCGGAGGAAAAACCAGAACTCCTATCTTCGTAAGAAGATGGGAAAGGCCTAAAGAAAATCAAGAAAGGGTAATGGTCCGTCCCAAAAATCCGGGAGACCCTTTTGAGACACAGATCCGGAAAAATAGAGAACTCTTAAGTCATCTCTATGGAATTTCGGATGCAAAGGAGAAGGAAAATATTCTCACTCCTATACAAGCAGAGAATACGAATCTATGTCCTCCCTCTGACTACAATCCGGAAGATATGTTTTGTCTTCGATGTGAATGGCTCCAGAACTGTGAATTGAGAAAATTAAGGAAGGATCATCCTCAACTTTGAAAGAATTTTTGAGAAGTTTTTCGTCTATCTTGTTATAACAAGTATAGGGCGGAAATTTCTGGACATAAATCGAATACGTCCATAGAATAGGTTCCGTCCGAAAATTCGGACAATCGGCTTTGAGGACCTCAGTAAAATTGGCGGATAAAAAGAAAACAGTTCTCCCCGACGTTCTTATGAGGGAGAAATTACAAAAGATCGCCCTTAACGAAAAAGTAAAAGCGGCCAGGGTAGTCGGGTCAGATAAAGTCGGCTCCGAATCTGATCCAAGAAAAGAAGACGGACCAGGCTCTAAAATTTTTAAGGCCATAGACGAATCCCTCTCGGATCTTAGATATTATTTTCTGGAAGGAGAATACGGAGTTAAGGTCGCCGATCTATTCAATCGTAACGAAAGTCAATTTGACAGATTGGGTATCACTCCTAGGAGATTTTTAGAATTCGCAAGAGAGTCCTTCGATCGTTTCAAACAGTTACAGAAAAAAATGCCTTTGGAACCCATGAACAAAAAGGGATGGGAATATCTGGAAAGAAGTTTGTCGGAACTAATCGGCAAGCTGAACGAGAAGTTCAATAAGTAAAATTTAGGCAGCGGCCGTTACCGAGCCGGGTGTTGGAACTCCAACAGGATAACTCAAGGAACTGCTTCGATAACCTGATAATATCGGGTAGATGGACAATTAGTAGGCATGCAGGCAAATTGTTCTCCCGCTGAGTAATTATCTAAAGTTTCCGGTATTCCGGAAGAATAAGAATTCGGAACTAATTCTAATTCTTTTTCGGGACTTGCATTTGCAGGTATATATAGATACCAAGAATAAACCGTATCGGATCCGTCCTCAGGGCATCTACATCTGAGAGGAGTATTTGCTTGGACTGTCCCGGAGATATAAGAACTGGTATTCAAATTATAGATCATATTGGAACCGCCGGCTCTAAAACACATTCGGTTGACTCCGCGTACTGAGTCTGGCTCTTGGCAGACACTTTCGTTTTTTAAATATTCGGATAATACATAAAGATTGTCGGTCCTTTCTACTGTCTTACGTCCAGGATCATCGTCTTCAAAGAGATTATCCAATATACAGAACTGGAAATTAAGTAGAATGAATAAAGATAGAATAGAACGAGTCATTCTTGAAAAGCCCATACTTAATATAAGCAGAAAAAGCGAGTAACGGACAGTTCTAATTTGAATTTAATTACTTTTTAGAATAAAAAAAGCCGCAGTGTTATCTGCGGCTTTTTCGTTTTGAAGCTGAGTGAAAAGATTAGAAGAATCTTTTGGAAGCTTCTTCCGGAATTGCGATCCCGGTAAGTTTTGCTTTTTGAAGAACTTCCCAGAAGTAACGGTAAGTTGCTCTGTCATGAAGATCTCCGTCGTGTTGGATCGGTCCCCATTCTGCATCCTGTGCTTTTACAAGAATTGCGGCAGAAGTTTGGACTTCGCTATAGTCCGGAGCCATCGCATCTAAGATCGCTTGGATCTGAGTTGGATAGATGGACCACATACGAAGGAATCCGAACTCATCATGAGCTCTTTTTGCATCTTTATAAGTTTGGTATTGGTTTTTCAGGTCAAGAGTAACGTTATGAGCAGGGATTACTCCGTGAGCGAGTGCTGCAGCAACACAAGAAGCTTTTGCTCTTCTTAATAATTCGTGGTCGAATTGTCCTGGGCTTTTCATACAAGAAGCTGGGATCGCTCCGTGGTGTCCTGAGATGAAATCCATTAGACCGAAATCAACTACTTGCATCCAAGGAAGAGCAGCGATCTTGTCCACATCGGCAAGTGCTCCGTGAGTTTCGATCAATACGTGGATCGGGATCTCTCTAGTGATCCCCGCTTTTTTAGCAGCGCCTTGGATATAAGTGATCATTTCTTCCACTTGGGAAGCTTTTGTAGGTTTAGGGATTGTGATGTATGCGATCTTGTTTCCCGCGCCTGGAACGATAATGTCTACGTCTTGTTTCCAGAAGGAATTGGTATAATCGTGGATCCTAACACCGCTCATATTATGTTTATTGAGTTCGGAGTTTTGGATGCGGACGATCATTTCCGCGTGTTCTTTTTCTTTTCCGGTTTGAGCACCGTCTTCGCAGTCCATTGTGATATCGAAAAGACCGCCGAGTTTGTTTTGTAACTCTAGAGCTTTAGTGATCAGTTTTTCGGATCCGGCAAAATGTTCGCAGGCCGGGATGATAGGGAAAGGTTTTTCTCCTTCGAATAATGCATCCTTAGGATGTGGTAATTTGGACATACAAGTACCTTTTAAGTTTTTGCGATTTTAGCCTAGCTCGGCTGTCTTAGAACAGGGTTTTCAGGAAAGGCCTTCCCGGCAACGGATTTTTGGCGGGCTTCCTCAAGCTTCTAAGAGTTGTAGGATGACCGCCTTTTGAGCATCCAAACGATTCTCCGCCTGTTGGAAGATAATGGATCTAGGACTTCTGACCACTTCTCTTGTAATTTCGTAACCGGAGTGGATCGGCATATCGTGCATTACCTTTGCCTTGGTCTCTTTGAGCAATGATTCATTTATCTGGAAAGGCATCATTAGGTTCATTCGTTCCTTCTTCTTATCCGCGAAAGCAGGATCATTGAAGAACTCCATGTCTACCCAGGTATCCGTATAAATATAATCCGCATTTTTTACGGAACGGATCAGATCAGTCTCCCATTGGATCGTGCCCTTCTTCTTAGCCCTTTCCACAGTATCCTGATCTATATTTTCAGTTTCTGCGATCGGGGTGAGAAGAGTAAGTTCCATTCCTAAAGCGGAAGTGATACCTATAAGAGAATTTACTACGTTATTATGCACACCGATATAGGTGAGCTTCAGTTCCTTAATAGGTTTAGGATTGTCCATTACGATTGTAAGAATATCCGCTAATGATTGGCAAGGATGGAATTTATTACAACATCCGTTGATGACGGGAACCTGAGAGCCCGACTTTAACTGTAAAAGTTCCTCATGTTTTCTCATCCGAGCCATGATGACTGAAACGTTTCTGGAAAGATATTCCGCTTCCAGATCAATATCGGAAAGAAGAAAGTTAGAAGTCATCCAATCCAAATAGATAGCATGTCCTCCCATCTCAGTCATCGCAACTTCGAAAGAAACTCTGGTACGAGTGCTAGTCTTTTGGAAAAGCATAGCAAGAGTCCTTCCGGTCATATGCCCCAGATAATTGGCTCTGTGATTTTTCACATGGACAGCAAATTGTAGAAGATCCAAGACTTCTGCGTCGGACCAATCCTGCCAGGAGATAAGATGTTTGATTTTAGAGGTTTCCATAGACCGGTAAACTATTACAGTCTAGAAAATCAGCGCGGTTAGATTCGACAATCTCAAAACTCTGGTAGTTAGGTGGGGAAAAAGGGGAGGGATAAGAATCTCCCTCCCTAAGTGTTTTCCGGGGAAAAAAGCGTGATCCAGTTTCTTTACAAGAAATGGACCGGCGGAAAGAATAAGACCTTTTGGTTACGCTTGTTTTACCGAAGGAATACGAATCCGTGAAGAATTAAGCTCTGTTTTCATGCTGACAAGGGCCATCGTTCCAAAAACGTTTCCTAATAGAGAGGCAAACCGTGTCTGAAAGCGCTATCGGCCAAAATATAGTAGAAGAGGAAACCAAACGTAGGAGAACCTTCGCGATCATAGCCCATCCGGATGCGGGTAAAACTACCCTGACCGAAAAGCTTCTATTGTACGGAGGCGCTATCCAACTTGCGGGTGCAGTAAAGGCGCGTAAAAATCGTAAGGCTGCTACCTCCGACTGGATGGAAATGGAAAAGGAGAAGGGGATCTCGATCACTTCCGCAGCTCTGCAATTCGAATATAAAAATCATGTATTAAATTTATTAGATACTCCGGGTCACGAAGACTTCTCCGAAGATACGTACCGCACATTGATCGCAGCAGACACCGCAGTGATGGTGTTAGATGCCGGTAGAGGAGTGGAGCCTCAAACAATCAAATTGTTTAAAGTATGCAGGGACCGTGGGATCCCGATCGTTACATTCGTAAACAAGATGGACCGCCCTACTAAAAAAATGTTCGAGCTCTTGGATGAGATCGAAAAAGTTTTAGGTATCACTGCGATCCCGATGGTATGGCCGATCGGAACCGGAGTAGATTTTAGCGGAGTGTACAATCGTGTGGATAAAAAGATCTACACTTACGACAAAACTCCAGGTGGTTCCCAAAAGTCCGCATTCCAAAGTTCAGGGATAGAAGATACAAATCTGGACTCTATGTTCGAGGACTGGGTCTTAAAACAATTTAGGGAAGAAGTAGAACTTGTAGAAGAAGGAATTGCTCCATTCTCCTTGGATGAATTTTTAGATTCAAAGATCACACCTGTGTTTTTCGGATCTGCTGTGAATAATTTCGGGATCCAATTATTCTTGGATCATTTTTTAAAGATCGCTCCTCCTCCTTTATATTTCCCATTGAAGAATGGAGATCGTTTAGATCCGATCACCACTCCTTTCAGCGGATTCGTGTTCAAGGTGCAGGCCAATATGAACAAGGCTCACAGGGACAGGATCGCATTCCTCCGAGTATGTTCAGGTAAGTTCGAAAGAGGACTTAACGTGAATCACGGAAGATTAGGAAAGGCCGTAAAACTTTCCTCCTCTTTTGCATTTTTCGGACAGGATAGAAACACTGTGGATGAGGCGTATCCTGGAGATATCATAGGCCTTGTGAATCCAGGAACTTATTCTATCGGAGATATATTAGCCAGCGGTAAAGTTCCTGATCTAAAACCTCTTCCTGTATTTGCTCCAGAAATTTTTGCTACTCTATCTTGTGTGGAAACCGGCGCTCTCAAAAGTTTCAGAAAGGGAATCGAACAATTGGCAGAAGAGGGAATTCTTCACTTATTCACTTCTCAGACTGTGGGTGGCGGATTGCCTGTGATAGGTGCAATGGGCCAGCTTCAGTTCGAGGTGTTTAGAAGAAGGTTACAAGACGAGTATTCTGCCCCTACGAATATCAATATTCTTCCTTACCAAGTTTCTTGTTGGTTGCTTGAAGAAGATATTCCTAAGGTCCCACAAGGTTCTAATCTTGTGACTGATAGCCTGGGAAGAGCGGCACTTCTATTCGATTCTGAATGGGAGAAGGGTTATTTCCAAAAGAAAAATCCTGAGATCCGACTATTGGATTATCCTACGCAGGATGTTTCTGAGTTAAACCAGGAATACTGAGGCGCAAAGGTTCGCACGGAGACACAGGGGTTTCTCACGCAGAGGCGCGGAGTCGCAGAGAGAGCCTCGGGGGTTTCTCACGCAGAGCCGCAAAGTCGCAGAGGGTGTTGAATGTAGGAGTTCCTACATTTCTCCTATCTCCGTGCGTATCTTATCCTCCAAGGGATGTGCAAAGAGTAAAGTCAACTGAAGCACCTAATCCTTTCAGCCTAGTCTTTAACCCCTGAAATTTATTTCTGTAGAAAATAATTAATTTCCCGTGGGATGACGGATCGACCTCCGTCGTATATAATGTATTTGCACCAGATGATTCAGGGCGGAATGGAAACATTCCGCTATTTTTTTGCCTTTGCGAGCGTTTCATCCGGAATGTAGGAACTCCAACACGGCATAACGGTAAGACCCTGCAGAAACTCCTGCAAATTCCCTGTGAACTTTGTGTTCTCTGTGTGAACAATAAAAAAGCCCCGGCTTTCACCGAGGCTTCTACTTTTAAAGAAGTGAAACTTCTTCTTATTTCAAGTTTTCCGCGACTAGTTCCGCGATATCTTTTACTTTTACTTCTTCGATCTTTCCTTCTTGTTTAACCCCGTCTGTGATCATTGTGATACAGAAAGGACAAGCGGTTGCGATCGTAGTAGCTCCGGTATCCAGAAGTTGGTTGGATCTCTTGAAGTTGACCCTTTCTCCATGCTCTTCCATCCACATCTGAGCTCCACCTGCACCGCAGCAGAGTCCTTTAGTATGATGGTCTACAGGTTCTGCGAGTTTTCCACCGGAAACCTTTTTGACCAGGTCTCTTGGGTTCTCGTAGTTGTCGTTATATCTTCCGATATAACAAGAGTCGTGGTAGGTATACTTTCCGGCATTTGCATCTTCTGCAACGCCTACATCGATCTTTCCTTCTTTAGAAAGTTCGTTGATGAATTCAGAGTGGTGGATTACTTCGAAGTTTCCGCCGAACTGAGGATATTCATTTTTGATCGTGTTATAGCAGTGAGGACAAGCGGTTACAACCTTCTTCACGTTGTATCCGTTCATTGTGTCTACGTTTGCTTGTGCTAATGTTTGGTAGAGATATTCGTTACCACCTCTACGTGCGGAATCTCCGGAACATCCTTCTTCCGTTCCTAAGATACCGAACTTAACATCTGCTTTTTGCATGATCTTAACGAAGGACTGAGCGATACGTTTGTTACGATCATCGAAAGCTCCAGCGCAGCCAACCCAGTATAGAACATCCACATTGGAATCTTCTGCCATGGTTTTCACGCCAAGACCTTCCGCCCAATCCGCTCTGGAGTGTGCAGCAACTCCCCAAGGGTTGGAGTTGTTTTCCATGTTTACGAATGCACCTTGTAGTTCCGCAGGGAAGTTAGAATCGACAAGTACCAAGTGTCTTCTCATTTCCATGATTGCGTTTACTTGGTTGTTTCCAACAGGACAAGCTTCTACACATGCGTAACAAGTAGTACATCCCCAGAGAGCTTCTTCCGAAAGACCTTCGTATTTTCCGATCACGGAAGTATCTAATGCAGCAACTGCATCAGCAGCTCCTTCCGGATTCGTTTCTCTGATCTTTACAACTTCCGGCATTTTATCCATAAGCGCGTGTTTTAATTCCACGATGATCGCTTTAGGATTCAGAACTTTTCCGGTTCTGTTTGCTGGACACTGAACTTGGCAGCGACCGCACTCAATACAAGAAAGTCCGTCTAGAAGGTTTGGCCAAGGGAAGTCTTCCGTTCTTGTAACTCCCCAAACGGCAGTCTCATCTTCCAAATTCAATTTAGAAAGAGCACCTTTAGGAGTATCCGATTGTAAGAAATAGTTAAATGGCGCGAAGATCAAGTGAGCGTGTTTAGATGTAGGAACATACAACATGAACGCGAATACGGATAGAATATGGGTCCACCACATGATCTGGAAAACCAAGTCTGCGGAAGAATATTCTACACCGATCGCTTCCCAAAAAGCTCCGATACCTGCAGCGATTGGAGCCGCATCATGGAATGGGTTAGCGTATTCTGCTCCAACTGCTCTTGCGCCTTCTCCCAATAGGGTCGAGATCATGAGTAGGGAGATCATTCCGATTACGATTGCAGAAGCAGGTGAATGAACATCTAATCCTTTTGCCTTTTGGATCCAACGTCTCCAAGCAAAGAATCCAAGTCCTATTAATACCAAAATGGAAACTACTTGAAGAGCAGCTTCGTAATAATGGTTCGCAGTTTCTCCGAATAAACTTCCGACTAAGGTGAATTTGTAAGGATCATCCAACGCATATCCAAATACACCGGAGATAAACTGGCTGGTAGTATGCAGTAAGTAAGTGACGAATCCGTAAAATACGAATGCGTGCATGATACCGCGTAATGGTTCTTTAAAGTTCTTTTTTTGTAAGATTACGTTTAATACGAAACTTTTGATCCGGAATCCCCAGTTTTTATGTTCCAGGAAGTTTTCTGTTCCGTTAGCCTTTCTAGCATTAAATACAAGATTTAATCTGTAGAGAACGGCACGAACGAATACAACATTTGCTACTATAAATAGAGCCGTGAAGATCACGTGGAAGGCGATTTGAGAAATAGCCATAGTTTTTCAGGTTACCCTTTGTATTTGGATGGTCTTTCATAGCAGGCTACTGATTAGGAGGCGCCCTGTCCAGGAAAAAAGATACTTAGTCTCTTTGTAGGAATTCCTACATGCTGTGAAAAGGTCCTGTCCCTTCTTCCCTTAAATCGTGTACATATTTAACTGCGACTCAATCGCAATAAATAAGAATGCAATTTAAAAAGGAGGTGCATTTTTGAAGAAATAGAAAACTTTGAAGAAGTTAAGGAAGAAATCTTTCCATCCAGATGAGCCGAATATTCCCAAATCATTCCACAGATTCTATATTAGAAAAAGCCCTAGATGGAGAACGTATTTCTCCTAGGGAAGCGCTGGAGTTGTACGAGTCCGGAGACCATCTTAAAATTATGGCAACTGCCAGGACATTGAGAGAAAGGATCCTGCCTCATACACATGCCAGCTACACGATGTTTAGAGTAGTGAACTACACGAACTACTGCAATGTTGAATGTAATTTTTGTTCCTTCATGGACGAGATAGGAAATGGAAAAGGTTACGTACTTTCTAAAGAAGAAATATTAGAAAAAATGGATTATGCCGTTTCGGAAGGAGCGGATCAAATGTTCTTACAAGGTGGAGTTTATCCGGATCTACCTTTCGATTATTATTTGGATGTGATCTCCACAGTAAAATCCAAATACCCTGATATGCATATCCGTGCATTCTCTCCTGTAGAAATTATCAATTTAGAAAAGATCACAGGGAAACCTTTATTCGAAGTTTTACAAATCCTTAAATCAGTCGGTTTGGATTCCGTTCCCGGAGCAGGCGCTGAAATTTTAACGGATAGAATGAGAAACATCATCTCTCCTAAAAAAGCAAGTACCGAAGAATGGGTTCGCGCAATGGAAACCTGTCATGAAGCAGGACTCTTAGGAAGTGCAAATATTGTTTTCGGTTCTGAAGAAACCAAGGAAGAAGTGATAGAACATCTCACTGTGGTCCGTAATCTGCAAGACAGGACCGGAGGATTTCTTTCTTTTATTCCTTGGACCTTCCAGCCCCAGACCAAAAGATTTAAAGTAAGAGCGGTTTCTACCCAAGAGTATCTGAAAGTTCTTGGGATTTGCAGGATCTTCTTGGACAATATTAAACATATTGAAACTTCTGTGATGGTTCTTGGAAAAGGTGTGGGGCAGCTTGCTCTTACAAGCGGTGCGGATGATATTTCTTCTGTGGTGATCGAGGAGAATGTACTACGTTCCTTCGGTCTGAAAACCGAAAAAGAAGCCATCAAGTTCTTGAAAGAAGGTGGATTTATTCCTAAAAGAAGAGACCTTCTTTATAATTACGAAAAATATGAAGGAAGAGAACTTTCCGCGGTCTGATATTTTCCGAGCCGTGTAAATTTTTTTCAAAAATCCGGATGACTTAGTCCGTAAACTTTCCTAAATAGATAGATTCGAACGGGGGAAGAATGAAAAAATCTTTGGGCTCTAAAATACTTCAGTTATCCGCGATCTGCGGATTTTTATTCTGTGTATCGAATTGTTTGGATTCTCATAGAGAAAGGATCCATATGGACACAGGAGTCAGCGTAAAAACCTTAGGTCCTCATAAATACCAATTCATAGCAATCGGCAAGGCTTCCGTTCCTTCCGTAGAAGATCAGGATTTTTTCAAAATGAAAAAGACTTCTTGTGAGGCTGCAAAATTGCAAGTCACCCAAAGACTGGATGAGTTGGAATCGGACCAAAAACATAGACAATTTTTCTTGGAACAAAAAGAACAAAAGTATTTCGGCGATGGAGAATACTGCGAACTTACTTATATATACGAACTTCCTCAGGCCAAGAAGCAGAAAGATCAACCTTAGTATTCAGCTTAGTAGCTTCTACTATTGTGACTCTGTTTCGACCGGAGGATTTGGATTTATACAATCCTGAATCGATGGATTGGTATAGATCGTCGAAAGTAAAATCCTCATCATAAGAAAGTATGGCAGCGCCTATGGATACTGTGATATTCACAGGCTTGTCATTCGGATCTCTGACAGAAAGTGGATGAGATTCTACTCCTTTACGCAAAGACTCACATAAAGTTTTTAAACTTTTAGGATCTACCGAATCCAAAAGAACGCAGAACTCATCTCCGCCGATACGTGCACAAATATCAGTGGATCTTACTCTGGACTTCATGACTGCGGAAAGAGTTTGGAGCGCATCATCTCCTGCCATATGTCCGTACTTATCATTGATCTCTTTTAAATGATCTAGATCCAAGATCACAAGTGCCATTTGGAACTGATGACGTCTTGCTCTCTTCTTGAAGATGTCGAATTGTTCTATCAAGTATCTGCGATTATAAAGATCGGTAAGATCGTCCAGATTGGAGATCATTCTGATATGTAGATTTTTCGCCTTCAACCGGAGGACTGCGCCGGATAATTTTCTTTTATCCCGGTAATCCATTGTTCTCCAATAATTCATGATCACATTCCCGAAAGTACCAACGAATAGATACGTGAGAAGGATCGGGAACTCTTGCATTGCTTCCACCGGAGAATCTCCTAAGTAACATACACCTAAGAACATCAGACAGAATGCTAAGTTTGTGGCAACCGCAGTGGTAGTGGTTAACCAAAGAAGAAGATTCATGCTGAGTAAGATCGCAGATGCCTGGTGGAGATATACATCGTAATGGACCTTATCCAAATATAAGAAAGGAAAGAATGAGATTAGAAGGGTGGAAGAAGTCCATACCTTATAGAGTTCCAGTTTTTTAGGGACCCAATCTTTTTTACGGGCATGCCTCCATAAAAATATGAGTGAAAGAACGATTAACGTGATCCGGCTGGATTGGAGAAGGATCAGGGACTCATCTTCGAAGTCCCGCGAATTCGGCAGGAAATAGGTGATTAAACTGATTACGATACAGAGAGAATAGTGGGCCACCAAGGATTGGCGAATTTCGCTCCAATTGGTCTCTAAAAATCCTTGGGGATATCGATTAAAGAAGATCCGCTTAGATAGTAAGCGAATTCTTCGGTCTATGCCTGGGAACCACTTGAACATTGTTTTCATTTCCGCATGGAAGGCTTTTGGAAAAAACCTCCATAATAAGACCACGGTTCAAGCATAACGTATCTCCGAGCAAGGAAGAATCAAATTTTAGTCAAAAAAATTCTAAGGCAAGTAATTGTCGTTTTTGTCAGAAGATTGGAATTCCAATAGCGTTAGGATAAATAGGGGTCTGCTCCGGGGGCGTGATGTAGGAGTTCCTACAAAACGTATCCACAAAGGGATAGTTTTCGAATGGATTATAATTTTCTAAGAATGGTGCTATCTATATAGAATGTTCCGAACGGGAAGACGGAGGCAAGAGCCACCTTCCAAGTTCTTTCCTTAAAACTCCATGAGTTCTCGATCGAAAAATGAAATGTCTGGAGAAGGAATAAAAGAAATAATCCGCCATGGATCGGACCTAAAAGTTTTACTAACTCCGGAGATCCGAAATAATATTTCAAAGGCATTCCTAAAATGATCAGAATGAGTAAGGAGGTTCCTTCCAAAAATCCGACCAATCTAAGTCTTCCTAGATCCGTTGTGAAAAATTTTCTCATTCTAAAATCCTCTTAAATAAGGTCTTTGTGATAATGGGGAGAAGGGCCAGGGAATTGCAATAAAGATCAAAAATAGAGAGATCGAATTCCAGAACAAAAGGTTTTTGAATTTTTCAGGATCTTCTTTTTTACGTTTGGAGATCGCAGATCCTATAGTGAGTAAGATCACGGAAGCGATCATGAGAGAAATATGAGTGGATGCGAAAAACCTGGCTTCCGGAATAAAAAAGGATTCGGTAGGATTGAAAAAAAATGACCGAACGATAGGGCTTTGAAAATAGAGAATGAAACCGAGGACTAATTGAAGATGAGAGAAAGTGATCGTAAAGATCCGGACCAGATGGTCCGTTTTTCCGAAGCTACCCTTGGAGATCAGTCCTAGAATACATCTAAAGATAGAAAATATTATAAAGAATAGAACGATCCAGCGAACAGATGAGTGAATAAGTAATAGATACGGATACATGATCTCTCTTTTATTTTTTCCTTTTTATTTTCGGTTTAGATCTTTCTAAAAGACTTTCGAACGCTTTGTTGGCTCTATAATCCGCTTTAGGATCTTTCAAAAACCTAAGAGAAGTATGATGTACTAAATAGATTCCGCAAAGCTCCCAGACAAATTGGTCCAGATCCAGATCGGATCTTAATTCTTCCAGATCCACACATTCTTTAGTGAACTTTTTTAAAAGAGCTCTCCATTCGGATTCCATAGACAATAGTTTTTGGCGAACCGGACCTTTTGAATCATCCAATTCGAATAATCCGGCAGCAATAGGGCATCCTCCAGGAAGTCCGGCTTTTTTGGACCAACCCATCCAATGTTTTACTAAAGAACGAAGTCTGGGGAGTCCCTCTTTGGATCTTAATGCGGGCTCCAAAACTTTTGATCTAGAGAACTCTGCTGTGTAGTTCAGAATAGAAATTTGAATTTCTTCTTTAGAGCCGAAATGAGCGAATAATCCGCTTTTAGACATGCCGGAAAGCTCCGCCAAAGGGCCAAGGCTTAAACCTTCCAGACCCGATCTACTTACTACACCTAGTCCTTTATCTAAAATACGGCTTCTGGTTTCTTGACTAAGTTTCCCACCCGAGATCATAGAATTAAAAGAACGACCGATCGTGCTATTTTTTCAAGAAAAATAAACCTAAGAATCGAAAAGATTTTATTTAAAGAGTGGCGATCTTTCTTGGATTTTTGGTCAGAACTTCCGGGATAGGAAGACCTACGCCGCCTAAAGAGCGGACTTGTTTCCCATTGATGAATAGTCTGATCCCTCTTAGCTCGGAGTTTTCCAGAATGCTGTAACAGATCTGGTCCACTCTATCTTTCAGAAGTTCAGGACCTGCACCCGCTTCGAAGTCAGGGCCTAAATATAGTTTTAATATTCCATTTTCCGCAGAATATTCTTTAGAATATTCCATTCTGTTTGGAAGTGCGTTCAGAACACCTTGTGTTTTCTCATCCGAAGAAGGTCCCTTAGTGAGTTCCTTCAGTATAAATAGGATCTTATCCCCATGGTCGAATTTTCTTTTCAACTGAACCAGTCTGGAATGGCTTTTGTTCCCTCTTCCATAAAACTTCAAAAAGTAAAGTTTGATCTCTCCTGGAGAATGATCCAAACGAATTTTGGGAGAAGGGCCGGTAGGTCCAGGCTTTGGCATTTCCACGATGGGGATAAACATTTCTTCCGGATCGTTCGAATCTGAGGTGAGCTCTTCAGAAGAAGAGTTTTCTCCATTCTGCATTAGCTCCGTTAAAATTTCATCTTCCGCCCGGTCCATTACCTGTTCATGGGTTTGTTTTCCTTTGTTCTCTGAAGAAGAAGGAGATAATGGACTCGTTTTTCCGATCGTATTAAATTTTGAAAAGAAAGAAGGGGATTCTTGTCCGGGGGAGGAGGTATTCTTATTCCCCATAGACTTATCCAATAAAACTAGAACGAATAGAGCCCCTGTCAGGATATAAAGAAGCGATTTAAGTTTATCCGATTCGGGCACAATACAATTTTCGGCTGATCCGGAAACTGCCTTCTCACTTTTTCCTTGGAAAAGTGATTAGAATATTGAGTCCAGATCTTCCAATTGCGCCAGACTCACTTCCCAATCCGGGATTTCTCCCTCTGGAGCGTGGCCATAGGCGCAGAATGCGAATGGGCTGCCGTTTTTACGGGCCGCCTCATGGTCGGAACTTCTATCCCCAATCATCAAAATTTCGTCCGGAGAATAAGAATAATCTCGGATATATTTTGCGACTATATCCGGCTTGGTCTTAATTGTCTCATTATCCAAAACTACGATCGGGTCGAAGAGGGGCAGGATGCCGGAGACTTCTAGGATGGTTTTTACGTAGGGCATTCTACCATTAGAAGCCGCCAAGATTTGGTACCCCTTATTTTTGAGGGAAGTGACAGTTTCTTTTACCTTAGGGTAGAATTCCCCTTCTCCTTGTCGGATCTTAGACACTAAAAGTTCCAGGACCGAGTCGGAGATCTGGTCTCTTTGTGATTCTTGGAGCTGGGGGACCAGGTTCAAAAAGATGGTTTTGACCGGTTTTCCGATCTCGAGCATGATCCTTTCTCTGTCTGGGACCTCGATCGGGATCTGGGAGTTGGCCGAAAATCTGCGGATCGCTTCCGCATAGGTTTCTAAGATGATTCCTTCAGAAGAAAATAGGGTTCCGTCCACATCGAAGGCAAGTGCGCGGACCCGTTTGGGATTCCAATCCATTAGCAAGACAATAGTTTTGGCCGGGGAATTCGAGGCATTCCTTTTTTCCTTCGCTTGATTTTCCCTGCGCGGGCATAAGGATGGGAAAAGAGTTCCGGATGGAGAGATTGGGGAAAAACCGGGGAGTTGCGGATCTAGAGTCACCTGCTGATTCTAGAAAGAGTTTATATTCTTCTTTTGTCTGGACAGATTATAAGGCCCAACTCCAAAAAAGGGTAAGAGCAGAAGACCTTCCTAAATATTTTCAACTCACCGAATCTGAGAAGATCGGGATCCAAGAAACCATCCGACTGAATGTAGGAACTACTCCTTATTATCTTTCTCTCTCCGATCCTAACGATCCGAATTGTCCCATCCGAAAAATGATCGTCCCAAGAAGGGAAGAGTCCTTCTTCTCTCCCGAAGAAACATTAGATCCTTTGCATGAAGAAGATCTTTCTCCTGTGAAGGGACTCACTCATATGTATCCCGATAGGGTATTACTTTTTTCGAATCATGAATGTTCCGTGTATTGCAGGCATTGTATGAGGGGAAGAAAGGTTTCAGATTCTTCCGAAAGAATGGAAACCGCGGATCTGGAATTATGTTTTGATTATATTCGAAATCATCCTGAAATTTCAGATGTTGTGATCTCGGGCGGGGATCCTTTGAATCTTTCCGATCCCAAAATAGATTGGATCTTGGAAAATTTGGAAAAAATCCCTCATGTAAAAATTTGCAGGCTGGGGACAAGAAACCCTGTCACTCTTCCTATGAGAATTACTTCCGATCTATGTAAGATCATTGAATCCCATAACACCGATCGTTTATCTATTTTTTGTAATACTCAATTCAATCATGAAAAAGAATGCACTTCCGAAGCAAAAGAGGCCATTCTCAAACTTCTAAAAGCCGGGGTAAGCGTTGGGAACCAATGTGTGATCCTAAAAGGGATTAACGATGATGGGGAAACAATGCTTAGGCTACATCGAAAACTTTTAGAACTTAGGATACGTGCTTATTATATGTATGATCCTGAACTGATCCCCGGCTCGCGCGGTTTCAGGACTCCTCTCGCAAAAGGTATTCAAATAATTGAATATATGCGGGGAAAAGTTGCAGGCATGGGAATTCCACAATTTGTGAATGATCTTCCAGGTGGTGGGGGAAAGGTAAGCCTTGGACCGAATTGGTATCTTGGATTTCATAAACCTTCTCGTAATCATGTGTTCCGATCTGCGGTAAGAGGGACATATCACCTGAGCCCCGAGCCAATCAATAGTGAATATGAGGAATTTTATCCGGAGATCAGTAAGGAAACCTGGTCGAAGATACTACAGAATTCCTATTCCGCATTCAAAGGCCTTGGTCCTTTGGGAGAATCCGGAAAATGAATTCAGATTCTCCATCTGTTTTAATCGTAGCAGACATCCAAAACCCGGACTTGGATCCAAAGGACACACAAGAATGGGAGGATCAAAATTCAGTTCTGGAAATCAAACGAACCCTGGAGGAATTAGAGGAGAAGGTAGATATTATAGAATTTCCGTCGAAGCTACTACAAAAACTCTCTGATTATTCTTCCTTAGAGCCGCAAGATCGACCTGTTCTATTCCATTTGGTAGAAGGTTTTCGCTCCCGTAATAGGGAAGCGCTTCTACCTGCGATCGCAGAATATGCGGGATTTCCTCATACTGGATCGGATGCTTATGCTCAGAATTTGAGTTTGGATAAACATCTTTCTAAATTGTTTTGTGTTTCTGCAGGTGTTCCTACCAGTCCTTGGAGTCTCGTGGAGAAGGATTCTGTCGAAGTGACTACAAATGTGGATTCTACATTCAGCGACGCATGGGATGGTGTGAGGAATTTGGATCCCATATTCCGCGGTTCCCGACTTCCTACAGAATCAGAATTCCCAGTATTCTTCAAACCCAGATCCGAAGGTTCCAGCCTAGGAGTGGGGGAAGAAAATCTGATCTCGAATCAGGCTGACTTAGATCAATTTATCCGATCCAAATTTCCATTATACTCTTCCTGGATCTGCGAATCTTATTTGCCGGGAGAAGAATGGACATTGGCGGTTATAGGTTCCCCTACATACGGATACAAGGCAAGCCAGGTAGCAAGGATCGGTTTGGAAAATTCTCCCGAAAAAATCTATGGCGAAATTACCAAAACCAAACTGAGTATGCCCGAAAAATTACATTTCGATTTGGATCAAGAGAGATTTGAATATATTCAAAAGTATTCATTAAAATTATGTAAAATACTCAAAACCTCCGGAGCGGTCCGATTGGACTGGAAAGCCGACGCACAAGGAAAACCAATGTTCTTGGAGTGGAATACTACTCCAGGATTATCTTCTTATTATAGCAGTTTTCCGATCTGTTATTCACAAAGTTTCGGGACCTATTCGGATTTGATGAAAGAATTATTGGAAATCGCAAGAGTGGAATTTTTAACGGAAAGATTTACTTATTCCAAACTGAAAAAAGAAAAACAAACGAGCGGGATCGAAGGATGAAAACGTTTCGAGAAGAATTAATAGACCAGGTCAAATATCATCCTGTATTGACCGCAAATTTATGGTTGGAAGAAAAAGAAGAGAAGATGGAAAAATCGGACCTTCTTCTTTGGTTGAAGCAGGAATATTTCGTATCCGTTGAATTTGTGAACTGGTTCTTGAATACTGCGGCCCTTACCAATTTTGTGCCTTCTAAAATAGTACTCGTCCAAAATATCTGGGAAGAATTGGGAGAAGGGAAAGAAGAAGATTCACATGTTTCTATCCTTGGAAAGTTTCTCTCCGAGATGGGGGAGGTCGTGACCGGGGAAGATATGCTTCCTGAAACCGGAGCCTATCTGGATTTAATGAAAAGAATTACTACTACCGATTTTTATTCCGCATTAGGAGCACTTGGACCCGCGAATGAGTATCTTCTAAAATTAGAATATTCCAGAATGTATAAGTCTTATTCCGATCTGAAGTCCAGGATCACACTTCCGGAAGGAAAGTTTTTCCAAGTGAATTTGGAAGCGGATGAATCTCATTCCGAAAAAATGTTTAGATTGATAGAAGATGTTGCGACTGATCCTGGAAAAATGCAAAAAGTAAGAGAAGGATCTAAACTTGCTTTGGATGCAAGATTAGTATTTTATGAAGGTCTAAAGAAGATCGTATCTCCGATCTCTCTTTAAACCTTAGAGCGGATCGATTTTAAAAAGCTCATAAAGATCATTCCTAATAGAGGAACTAAGGGCAAATAGAGAAGTGGAGAAGCCCATCTCCAGCCCTTTAAAGAATGAGAAAGTTTTCGGACTGCAAAAAAACCGGGATATCTCATATTTCCAGAGATAAGCTGTACATTCCCCGCGACCAATTTAGGTTCTAAACCGGGATGTAATTCTTTTAGATCATGGGAAGATAGATCTCTAAAACTTACAAATTTTATATTTTTATCTAAGGAAAGTTTTGAAAGTTTAGAAGCGAGGCCTGAACAAAAGCCACAGTCCCCATCGTACAAAAAAACATTCTGTTCCATCAGGAATCGTTCCGTTGTTTAGATTCCAAATCTTCAGGAAGGTTTCTCAAAAAATCGCAGACGGAAGGAATTTCTTTCTCTTGTAATCCGATCCAAAAATAGATCCAGATCCCTTCTTTTTGAAGACCGCTGCATTCTTTCGCATACCATTTGGAGATAGTATTTTCCGCTCTGGCTCTCCAGAAAAGAACAGGGGCTTTTTTTAACATCTCGTCCCAGATATCTCTTCCTACACCTTCCCCTCTCGCGATCTCGTTCACCGCAAATTTAGAAAGAAATGTGCCCCAAGGAGTGTTTTGTAGAAGTGCACATCCTTTGTATTCGGATTCTAATACGATCCCGGAAAATTCCTTATTCCAAAAACCTTGTTTTAATCCTCTTCCGAAAGAATCTTCTATCAATCCGTTCAGTCTGGTCGGATCTATATTTTGGAAATCAGTATGGAATTCTATTTTATTCTTTTTTCTTAATAGAGTTCCGCTACCTTTGATCGTGAATAATTCTTTTAATAGACCTGGAGCGGAAGTGATCGCGATCTGAAGATTCGGATCTCCGGTATATTCAAAAATTCTTTTGCATTCTTTGAATAGGACCTCGTCTTCCTTTTGGAGAGTTTCAGTAGATTCGAAATCCAAAATGGAGATCTTTTTATCTTCGGAATTATGAAGCCCACTTCTTGCAGTAAGGAGAATTAACTTTTTAGTCCTAAGTTCTTTACATAAATTAGAAAGATACGGATAAATTTCGGATCCACCTTGGTCTGTTACAAACACAGGTATCTTCTTCTCCTTTAAAGAAGAAAGAACTGACTCAAATGCTTGGCTCGGATTTCTAAACCATTTTGCGGGAAGGTTTCTGGAACCCGGGAGTTCTTGTCCTTCTTCCAATGAGTCCTTGATGGACTCTAAACTGATCTTGGAAGAAGGGGATCGGTAGAATAGATTTGCGTAAGAGACCCCGTCTTTTTCCAGAACGACTACAGGGAATAGTTGGAGTTTTTGTAATAATTTTAAATTGTATAAGAATGCTTCCGCGGACTCTGTCAAGGTCTCGGAACTTGCGTGGATGACCGCGAATTTTTCAGGCTCCAAGGACCGGAATAGTTTCAGGAACTGAAAACTGTCCTTGGAGTTTTCCGTGACTTCTAAAAGTTTGAGTAGGATCTCCTGGTGATTCATCTCTCCCGGGAGTCTGGTTTAGTCGATCCGATAGGCAACTAATTTTCCTTTTAACTTAGCTATGGTGACTGATTGTTCTTTGTCAGACTTCAGTTTTAAGAAGCCCAAAAGGGAAGGATCTCCTGCCACCAATGCCACATAGGATCCGGAGAAATTCTTTTTCAAAGTTTCTCCCCAGGTCGAATAGAGTTCAGAAACGGATTCCTTATCTCCCAATCGAACTCCGTAAGGAGGATTGGTCACAATTTTCCCTTCTTTGAATCCAAGGTCGGAATCCAATTCTTCTGCGGAAGCGACTTTCCAGCGGATCAGGTCTGCCACTCCTGCTTCTTTTGCATTTTTCTTTGCAAGTTCTATCGCATCTTCAGAAATATCCGAGCCGAAGAGTAGGATCTCCTTAGAGTCCCATTCTTCTTTTGCTTTGCAAGGCCCGAAAAGTCGAGTGAAGATAGAAGATCTGGATAAACTTTTGTAATTCACCCAGCCTCCGTTTCTCATTCTGAGTGCAGCCTCTATCAATAAAGTTCCGGAACCGCAGAATGGATCGTACAATGCTTCTCCAGGTTTCCAACCGGAAAAACGAAGTAATGCTTGTGCCAAAGTTTCTCTGAGAGGAGCTTCTCCACCTTCTCTTCCATGACCCCTTCTTTGTAAAGGTTGGGCATGCAACGCCACAAATAATTTTACCTGGTTCATTCTGGAACGAAGATAGAATAATACCTCCGGTTCTTCACGATCCGCTTCGGGTAGTTCCAGGCCTTGTGCTCTGAATCTGTCGAATATCGCGTCTTTTAAACGATAAGTCGCGTAACGTGAATCTTGCAGGTTATCCTTTGTTGCAGCATCTATTCTGAACTTTGTTTTAGGAGAAAGTAATTTTTCGAAAGGGAACATTGCCGCGACTTCATATAGATCGTCTGGTCCTTGTATGTCCTGCCAAGAAGACAATTCAAAACTGATCCCGGAAGAAATTCCGGAACTCAAACAAAAGTCTCTGACTTTTTTAGAAGGTCCCTTGAAAAAGACTCCTCCTCTGTTGTCGGAGAGGATTTCTAAACCTGCTTCCTTCACTTCTTCTTTTAATAAGAATGCAAGACCATCTCCGCATGACGCGTGATAGGTGAGTGCTTCCGGTCTATCGAATTCCGAAAGAGAAAGTTTTGCGGATTGCCAACCTGCACGGATCCCTTCTCTAAAATTATCTTCTTCATAAGAACGAGTGGGACGTTCGGAACGAAATCCTTCTTTTCCGCGAGGAGAGAATGGACGTCTTTCGCCTCGTTCGGAATCACGAGAAAATGGTTTTCTTTCTCCACGATCTGAATTACGTGAGAATGGTTTGCGGTCGCCACGGTCAGAATTTTCTCCGTAGGAGCTCCTACCTTCTCTTCTTGTATTTCCGGAAAAGGGTTTTCTTTCACCTCGTTCCGAGTCACGAGAGTATGGCTTTCTATCTCCTCGTTCTGAGTCTCGAGAGAAAGGTTTTCTTTCTCCACGATCTGAATTACGTGAGAATGGTTTACGATCGCCACGGTCAGAATTTTCTCCGTAGGAGCTCCTACCTTCTCTTCTTGTATTTCCGGAAAAAGGTTTTCTTTCACCACGGTCTGAGTCTCGAGAGTATGATTTTCTCTCTCCTCTGTCTGAATCACGAGAGTATGGCTTTCTTTCTCCGCGTTCGGAATCTCGAGAGAAAGGTTTTCTTTCTCCACGATCTGAATTGCGTGAGAATGGTTTGCGGTCGCCTCGATCCGAATCTTTATCTCGATACGGTTTTCTGTCATCGTCAGAAAATTTACGATTTCCGGAGCGGCCCGGTGGTTTGCGATCATTTCCGGAACGAAACGGTTTAGCACCGCCTCTTTCTTTTTTGAAGTCGGAAGTTTCTTTATCTTCTCTTCTTTTATAAGGCCTTTCAGATCCTTCTTCTTTTCTTGCTCTGAATGGTTTATCTTTTGGTTTGTCGGAAGAATATCCTGACTTAGAATTTCCGTCTTTGGAACGATAAGGTCTTTCTGAATCGCCTCTTTCTTTAGAGCGATATGGTTTACGATCTGAATCTCTATCGAAGTCCGAACTTTTGGAGCGAGTCGGTCTTGAAAAAGAAGAACCTGATTTATTAGCAGGCCCCTTCTTGCCATAACCGGAAGAAGGGGATTTTTTAGGGGATGGTTTTTTGGAATTCAATGCTTAGGCGATTTGTTGGGCCAAATAATTTTGGACCCCAATGGTTTTGATGATCTCTAGCTGGGCCTCGAGCCAGTCGATATGCTCCTCCTCGGAGACGAGGATCTTCTCGAGCAATTCACGTGTGCCGTTGTCTTTATTCTTGGTGGAAATTTCTATCCCACGATTCAAACGTTCTACGGCATTATACTCTACGTCTAAATCGTTCTTTAGAATACTTTCAATATCCTTGCCTACATTGATCTTCATGTATCTTTGCAGATCAGGAATTCCGTCCAGGAAGAGTATACGTTCGATCACTTGGTCTGCGTGATTCATCTCTTCGATGGATTCCTTCTTCATGTAAGAAGCAAGCTTGTCATAACCCCAGTTCTTGTTCAACTTTGCGTGGATGAAATACTGGTTGATGGCTGTGAGTTCGGCGGAGAGCACTTCCGCTAAGATTTCGAGGACTTCTTGGTTTCCTTTCACGTCGTTTCTCCTACCTCAGATCACTATAAACGAGAGTGCCTATTTTGAAAAGCGAGATTCGAAAAAAGGCAGCGCCGTCTCTTAAGTTTTTGACTTTGCTCGAAATCAGGAGCAGTAAAATTTGTAGGAATATGACCTCGGCCTATGTGCTCGACTCTCATTTAAGTAAATTTGGCAAGACTGATTCCGACTATCAATCGCTATCCTATGATACTGCGAATCATTTACTTAAGAAGAATCCAGGTTTTGTTCCTGAATTTCTAATATTTGCATGTATGGCCCCGGAACGTTATACTGGGGAAATTTTTTTACCGGCTAAGATCAAAGAAGATCTGGGACTTTCTTCTTTATTTGCGATCCGTTCTGAGACTGCATCTTCCAGTGGGGCTTCTGCTTTACATCTGGCCCGTTATCTTCTTCTATCGGGAAAATTTAAAAGGGGGATCGTGATCGGAACAGAGGTCATGAGTAGACTTCCTAGAGAAGAGAACAATCTACTTTTAGGTTCGGTACTTTCTTCCCGGCAAAGAAACCTGGCAATGTCCATGGCCCAGGGGGGGGCGCTGACAGCTACCAGGTATTTAAAGGATTTTGGATATACTAGAAAGGAACTTTTTAGGTTATCCAAGAAACTTCATGATAACGGCCTTGAGAATAAGATCGCACATATTCGAAAAAACTTAAGCGAAGAGGAATACTTCTCCTCTCCTATATTCTCCAGTCCATTATGTTTATATGATATTTCTCCTTTGTCAGACGGTTCCTGCGCATTATTATTAGAAACGGATCCGGCAAGATTGAAGAAGGACCGCAAAAAAATTGAGATCACCGGCACGGGACACGGTTTAGGGAATGTGAATGGAGTTCCAGGAGGGCTTAGTTTTACTGCATCCAAATCCGCGTTTAATCAGGCTTATGCGGAAGCAGGTAAAAAACCTTCTGATATTCAAGTTGCGGAACTTCACGACGCATTTACTATTTTTGAGATCATTGCCGCGGAAGATGCAGGACTATTTCCACAAGGAAAGGCACTTGCAAATGTGGCAGAAGGGATCACTGATAAAAGAGGAAGGCTTCCGATCAATCCATCCGGAGGATTGAAAACAAGAGGTCACCCGGTGGGAGTTTCGGGGCTTGCACAGATCGCTGAACTTTGTATATTTATGAACGAGAATGATACGGATACTGCACTCGGTTTATCCATAGGAGGATTGGGAGTGAATAATTTTGCCACCATCCTCGAGGCCAAAAAATAAATGCCTGAAAATATTTTAGTCATCCAAACTGCATTCTTAGGAGATCTGATCTTAACTACTCCACTTTTTAGGGAGATCAAGAGAAGGTTTCCTGATTCTAAAATGACGGTGATCGTGAATAAAGGAACCGAATCCGTTCTGGAAGCAAATCCTTGGATAGATCTTATCATTCCTTTGGATAAGAAACAGATCAAGTCTTCTGTCTTTGGATTTTGGAATTTCTGTAAAGAATTAAGAAAACATAATTTTACACTTTGTATTTCTCCCCATTTTTCATTTCGTTCTTCCATTATTTCTTTTTTAAGCGGGGCTAAAAGAAGGATCGGATATAAGACTGCTGGATTTTCTTTTTTATTAAATGATAGAAGGCCTCGATCATTAAGAGGACCTCATGAAGTAGACAAACTTCTTTCTTTGATCTATTCGGAAGAAGAAAGAAAAAATATTTCCAGACAACCTGAACTGTTTTGGAAGCCGGGTTCGGTTGCCGGGATCCAATCCGAAATGAAAAAGAACGGTTTGGAAAAAGGGAATTATATACTGATTTCTCCTTCTTCCGTATGGGAAACAAAACGTTTGCCAGCGGATAAATTCAAAACGGTCAGTAAACTTCTACATGAAAAAACAGGGCTGAAAATCGTTCTGACCGGAGGCAAAGGAGATTCTAAACTTTGTGAAGAAGTAGGAGAAGGTTTCGGGATCAACCTTGCTGGTAAGACAACTCTTCCCGAGATGAGTTATTTGATGAGCAAAGCGGCACTTCTTGTGACCAACGATTCTTCTCCCATTCATTTTGCTTCTGCATTTAATATCCCGACTTTGGCCGCTTTCGGAGCAACCATCCCTGCATTCGGTTATACACCTTTGGCGGATCGTGTTTTTATCTCCGAGATAAACGGCCTAGACTGTCGTCCTTGTGGCATTCATGGGGGAAGGGTCTGTCCTAAAAAACATTTTCGTTGTATGTTGGAACAGGATACGGACAGAATGGTGGAAGAAGGAATTCGTCTAATAAAAGGATAATTATGGACCAGAACATTTTTAGAAAACGGATCCGAGAAGTTCAGAATCTTTTAAAAGAGTCGGAAGTCCTTCTGCTATTTGCAGCTCCTCAGAAGATCCGTAATAGAGATGTGGAGTATAAGTTCAGACAGGATTCCGATTATTATTATCTGACAGGTATCGAAGAAGAAGACGGTGTTTTGGTCTTACGCAGGGACTTCTCCGCTCATTTTGCTCTTCCTAAAGATAAAGAGAAAGAAATTTGGACGGGTATTCGTTTAGGCAAAGAAGAGATCAAAAAAAGATTGGAGCTGGATCAAAGTTTCGATCTGGGAGAATGGGATCCTAAGATCTCCGATATTCTTACAAATCAATTCACATTATATCATTTTTTTGGAAAGGACTCCAAAAGAGATTCGGAATTACTCGAACTGATTAGCTCTTTGAATAGAAGATTGAGAGAAGGTAAGTTCGGCCCTCAGAGATGGGAGATCCCTAATTTTCTTCATGAAATGAGAATGTTAAAGTCCCCGGAAGAGATCGAAAAATTAAAAGAATCTTCCAGGATAACTGCTCTAGGCCACGAAAGATTATTCAAAGAAACCAAAGTAGGAATGTACGAATTTGAATTAGAGTCCATTCTGGAATCTGAATATTTGAAACATGGTGCCTGGGGTGGAGGTTACGGTCATATAGTCGCCGCAGGAAAGAATGCAACCATTCTTCATTATACAACCAATCGTGCCAAGATAGGCGATAACGAACTCATCTTAGTGGATAGCGGAGCGGAGAAGGATTATTATACCGCTGACGTTACCCGCGTTTTCCCGTCCGGGAAAAAATTCACCTCGGAACAAAGAACGATTTACCAACTTGTATTGGATGTGCAGAAACAAGCGATCTTGGATACGAAACAAGGCGTTGAATTCAATGCAGTTCATGAGAAGACTGTGAAAAATTTAACTTCCGGATTGATAGATCTTGGTTTGTTAAAGGGTGGCCTTTCTGAGATTATAGAGAAGGGAGAATACCGCAGATTTTATATGCATAGGACCGGGCATTATCTTGGAATGGATGTGCATGATGTGGGGCGCTATTTCGAAAATGGAAAGAGTAAACCTATGCAGAACGGACTCGTAGTCACTGTGGAGCCTGGACTGTATTTTGATCCGACTGATGAAACAATCCCTGCCGGTTTTAGAGGGATCGGAGTTAGGATAGAGGATGATGTTTTGGTGAACGGAGACAATCCTGTAGTTCTGACTTCTATGATCGCAAAAGAAGTAGATGAGATTGAGGCAATGAGGGGCTAATAAATTTTTATAATATCCTCCGGAATATTGGTTCCAAAAATCGCCATAAGCTATGAAGAGCGCTGTTGGTTTTGTGATTGACCAAGAGTTTTGCTTTTTGACGCGGTTTTGATTTCTTGTTTACGTCTCCAAACTTTTCGCCTTAGTCGCCGATTTTGCTCTAAGACGAACTAAATTCAAAAATTTTAATGTTCATTCTATTTTTCATTTGAATACATTTGTTCCATATTATTGATTCGATCCCAACATTCGGGAGCGAATATGGAAGAAGTTTTTAGAAAACAAATATTAGAGAACAAGGGTACTATCCAAATCGATTGGAGAATTCCTTTGGAAATGGAATCGATCTGGAGAGATTCAGTAATCTATTTGGGAGAACCGAAGGAGATCCTGGAATTCTTGATTTCTGGTTTTAGGGAAAGAAGACAAAAAGGTAAAATCCCAAAATTAGATTTTGAAAAAGTCAAAAGCAGCGATTCCAGAAAAAGGATCCGAGTGTATGGGGCCAATTATTGGGAGGCAATGGGTTACGCTAAGGAAAGGAATGTATCTACTAGTAGTTTTTTAAGTTCACTTTTAAGAATGGAGTGGATCTTAAGTTCAGGATTTCAGTCGTTTAGAAGAGAAAATCCGAAACTGAAAAAAGAAACTGCGAAAAACGAGGAGAAGTTCCTGCCCTGGGGAGCTTGAGGTGAAGGTGCTATGTTGGAATTCCCACCGCTCCCTATTTCAGATCCTCAGTGAGTTTCCAAATAAAGTCGAATCGCTTCTTTCATCACAGATAAACCGATTGGAAGAGAAGTTTCATCAATATCAAACTTGGAACTGTGATGCGGATGAACGAGCCCCTTCTCCTCATTCATAGAACCTACGAAAAAGTAACATCCTGGGACCTTCATCAAAAATGCGGAGAAGTCCTCTCCACCCATGGTCTTTGCATGTTCTTCTGTGACTGAGTTCGGGCCTAAAATATTCTCGGACGCTTTTCGGACCAGATTTGCCATTTCAGGATGATTGATCGTAGGAGCATTTGTTCTTTCGTAACGGATGATTGCCTTTGCTCCAAAAGCGGAAGCAGTGTTCTCCACGACTCTTTTGAATAATTCAGGCGCCTTATCGAACATTTCTTTTGTGAATGTTCGGATCGTACCTTTTAGTTCTGCAGTTTCTGAAATTACATTAAATGCGTGGCCTGCATGGAAAGCGCCCACTGTAACTACGCAAGAATCCAGAGGATCGGTATTTCGGGATACGATACTTTGGAGTGCAGTGACTATATGAGAACCTACTAATATAGGATCCACCGTATGTTGCGGCATTGCTCCGTGACCGCTGATACCTTGGACTGTGATCTGGAATTCATCTACAGCCGCCATCATCGGGCCGTCTACGACTCCCACCTTACCCACAGGAATATGATTCCATACATGAAGCGCTAATGCGGCGGAAACATCGTATTTTTCTAATATTCCTTCTTCTATCATGCGGTCTGCGCCTTGTCCGCCTTCTTCCGCAGGTTGGAATACTAATAATACTCTTCCTTTTGGAACGATCGCACTTGGATTTTCTTTCAGCTCAGAGGCAAGCCCCATCAAAACGGAAGTATGAGCGTCGTGACCACATGCATGCATAACGCCTTCGTGAACGGAAGTGTAATCTGTTTTATTCTCTTCTAAGATTGGAAGAGCATCCATATCCGCTCTTACTAAAAGAGTTTTACCCGGTTTTCCCGAATCTATTAGACAAGCGATCCCTGTTTTTGCGATCCCGGATTGAAAAATATAACCTAAGGATTTTAGATGTTGGGATACAAAATCCGCTGTCCCTACTTCTTCGTATCTGAGTTCGGGATGTTTGTGAATGAATCTGCGGTATCGGACTAATTCTTCGGTCCTTGTAGGGGAGACTGTTTTCATGATCTATCTAGGATGATTTACTCTGAAATCGGTTTTTAGTCCCTTCTTTTTTTATTTTTTCGAAAAGAGAGAAATCAGGTCTTTAGGCTTGTTTTTCTGTATTATGAGGTCAATAAATTAGACAAGATGGGACCGGTGTCTAAAATCCAAAAGATCTACATTTATATTATCTTCTTATATTTTGTATTTTTGGCGCAATGTTCCAAGCCAGGTCATTCTAATATTCCACTTCTTCCTTTCTTGTCCGGATGTAGCGCAGATAGAAACCCTCCTTGTTTGAAACTTACCGAGATCGCTTCCGGGTTTAATGCTCCCTTGTTTTTTGTTTCACCGTCTGGAGATGCGGATCGGACCTTTGTTTTGGAACAAGGGGGGAAGGTTCGTTTGATCAAGAATGGCACTCTTTTAACTTCTCCATTTATAGATCTGGGATCGGAAGGTCTGGATCTAATTTCATTCTCAGGAGAAAGAGGCTTACTCGGTCTTGCATTTCATCCAAACTATAATACAAACGGAAGATTTTGGGTGAACTATACGCGCAAATCGGATGGGGCTACCGTTGTTGCGGAATATTCCAGATCTTCTTCCGATCCTGATCTTGCAAATTCAGGTTCAGGTTCCATTCTATTTACGATAAATCAACCATTCAGTAATCATAATGGAGGAATGATGGCCTTCGATACCGGAGGTTATCTTTTGGTAGGAATGGGAGATGGGGGAGGGTCAGGTGATCCGGATAACGAGGCTCAGAATTTAGAATCTTCTCTGGGTAAGATCCTAAGAATAGACATAGATAATTATCCTACGCCTGCTCCAGGGAATAGACCCGCAACCGGATTAGAAAATCCTCATATTTGGGATTGGGGACTTAGGAATCCTTGGAGATTCAGTTTGGATAGAAGCACCGGAGATCTGTATATCGCAGACGTGGGGCAAAACGATTACGAAGAATTGAATATAGAACCCGCGAACACAGGAATCAAGAATTACGGATGGAGACTAACGGAAGGAAATCATTGTTATGACCCTTCTATCGGATGTAATACTTCGGGGATCAGTTTTCCGAAATTAGAATACAATCATTTTATAGGAAGTTCTATCACAGGCGGTTATGTGTATAGGGGATCAAACTTTCCAGAGTTAAGCGGAAGATATTTTTACGGCGATTTTATCAGGGGTAAGATCTGGTCCATTCTTTGGGATGGGACCAATATCACGGACCAGATAGAACATACTTCTGAAATGGGATTTTCTTCCAATGTATCTTCTTTCGGAGAAGATTCGAATGGAGAAGTCTACGTAGTAGACTATAACGGTAAAATTTTCCGGATCGATCTAAAATAATTTCAATCCGAATTCAAATGATTTCTGAATAATCTCTGCGACCTTGCACCTCTGTGTGAAAATGCAGCTGTAGTTACAGAGTTCTATCGTACTCGTCCAATTCTCTTTTCCACACTTGAGTCCCGCAATAATGGTCACCTTCAGGGCAATACGGTTTGATATCGCCTTGTAAACGGATCCAGCAAGGAGCCTTGATCCATTTTGCGATCTCAGGTTGTACTTTGGTTAGATCCACGAGTTCATTGATAGAAGCCTGGAAAATTTCTTCCTGAGCATTATAACAGGTCCTTGCTCTCCATTTATGATGAAGATTTAATAGATCCCCGCTTTCATAAAAACGAACAGGAAAAGCATTCGGAAGAAGGTAAGAAGCGTGTTCCGCAGATCCGCCCGCTTCTATAAAACGGTTCAGGCTTTTGAAAATGCCGTCCATTCTTCTTCTATAAGTTTCTTCTAATTGAGGATATTTTAATACTACTTTAGGAACGATATAGTCCGGCATTCCCGTGTATTGGCTCATTAGGACCGGACGGGAACCCGGTACCATTCTATGTCTTTGGTCTTGGCTGTCCGCGGAATGAGAGATCCTTTTTTTGAAAGAATAATGCACATTGAACATCGCTCTGGAAAGAGGGCTCATAGTAGTCTCATTCAGAGTAGAAGTCAGATGTTTATTTTTAGAAGGATCCATCACGAGTCGGATCGCTTCTTCGTCGTTTAGAGAATTTTTAGATACGCCCAAAACTGCACGAACGGAAGAAGCCAAAACCTCGGGACCATTCGAAGAATAGGAAACTAGTCTCGAATAACGGTTATCCATATCCTCGTCGAATTCTCTTACGAAATTTTTTGCCGCTTCCGGTCTGTATTCGTTCGCGCCGTCTTGGTAGAATTCCTTGAAAAATTTATACTCGGCAGTTTCTTCCAGAGGGATCGGATCATCCATTTCTTCCACATAAAGAGGATCGATCTCTTTTACTTTTTCGATCATCTCTTCTACAACCAGGCGTTGTTCTTCCGGAGCGTCGAAAGAATTCATCAAACGATGGTATCTATGCAGAGTGAGTCCGTTCACTGAATGATATAAATACGTATAAGTTCCTAAAGGAAGAAGGTAACGTGCTACTTCCAGGCATTTCTTCTTTATCGGTTGCTGCCATTTTTCAGGATAATTCGCTCTTGCTTTGTATACTAGGAAATATTCGTCCTGGATGAATGGATGCAGAAGTTCCACAAATTCAAAATACGCGTTAGACGCGGATTCAACCGCTTCTAAATAGAGTTCCTTCTGCTTTCCTGATAGAGTAGGCGGGATATAATAATTTTCCTTTTTCACCTCCACATATCTCTGGCTCACCTGTTCCGAGTTATAGTACGGATGAGAATGTAGAAAGGACCAAACGAACTGACGGGACACCTTGTCTAGAGTGAATATAAAATGAGGATGTTGTCTTGTGGTGAGGTGACCTGCCTTCTTAGTAGATTTGGCTACCTTGTCTCGGATCTCCAGGGATTTTTCGGTGCGGATCATGTCCTCGGGGAGCAAAATCCCCTTAGAAGAATAGCAGGTTCTTGCAGAAGCTATGGCTAGGTTGAAAGGTTCTGTGGTCGCGTCTAAAAGCTGGACGATTGGTTTCTGGTGTTCCATGGGATCTGTGCTACTCCGGAAAACTAAAATGGTATTATGTCGGTAAGCGAAAAGCAAGAAATGTAGGAACTTCTACAAAAACCGTTTGGAAAATTGCTTGCGTTTAGTTACAAATTATAAAAAATGTAAATTGTAACTAAACGGAGGTTTCGAATGAAACTGAGGAAATTAGGAAAAAATGGCCCCGAGGTTTCCCAAGTCGGCTTGGGTTGTATGGGGATGTCGGACTTTTACGGAACAAAAGAGACCAGGAGCAGGGAAGAATCCATCGCGACCATCCATGAGGCATTGGATTCAGGGATCAATTTTCTGAATACCGGGGACTTCTACGGGACAGGTCATAACGAACTTTTGATCTCGGAAGCTTTGAAAGGAAGAAAGAACAAACCGATGATCAGCGTGAAGTTCGGCGGACTTCGCAGTCCATCCGGTGCGTTTATAGGATACGATTTTCGTCCGAACTCGGTGAAAAACTTTGCGGCACATTCTCTCACTCGACTCGGAGTAGACGTGATCGATATTTACCAGGCTTCTCGAGTCGATCCGGAAATCCCGATCGAAGAAACTGTGGGTGCGATCGCTGACCTGATCAAGGAAGGATATGTGCGTTATCTTGGAATTTCGGAAGCTTCTCCTGAAAATTTAAGAAGAGCTCATAAGGTCCATCCTGTCACCGCTTTGGAAGTGGAATATTCTTTGGCGACTCGAGTGATAGAGAAGGAACTCCTGGAAACCGCGAGAGAGCTTGGGATCGGGATCGTACCTTATGGAGTCGTAGGAAGAGGGCTTCTTACCGGAAAGATAGAAAGCCATTTGGGAGTTCCTGATTTTAGATCTAATTCTCCTCGTTTCCAGGGAAAAAACCTTGAAGCGAATTTGGAGCGTGTGAGTCTGCTTCAAGAGCTTGCAAAGAAGAAGGGCTGCAGTACCGCACAACTTGCTATCGCTTGGGTGCTTCATCGAGGAGAGGATATTATTCCTCTGATCGGTTCCACAAGAAGAGAAAGTCTTAGGGAAAATTTAGGAGCGCTTTCGGTCTCTTTAAGTCCGGAAGAACTGGGAACCCTGGATGGATCTTTTCCGGAAGGTGCCTTCCAAGGAGATAGATATCCTTCTCATCTGATGGGGCTCGTCGTTAAATGAGAGATGCCTAAAACAGGTTTAAAGCCAGAAGAACTACAAGAAAAAGTGCTCGATGCCGCAGAGATTGAGATCAGAAGGAACGGTGTCGAGCGTTTGAAACTTACAGACGTGGCTAGAAATCTAAACCTAAGCCACGCTGCCTTATATAAACATTTCGCAGACAAAGAGGCATTGTTAGATTCCATTTCCAAAAGATGGTTGGATCGTATCGATGCGGCTCTTGCGGAAATCTCAGCAAAGACCGGTCCTTTAGAAGAAAGGATCCTGGAGTGGCTAATGACACTTCATATGATGAAAAGAGAGAAGGTCCAGTCGGATCCAAGAATTTATACCGCATTCAATAATTCCGCAGAGAAAACAAGACCATTCGTCAAAAAACATATCCAAACAATGTACGAACAATTGGAAGCAATGGTCCAAGAAGGAATCCAAAAAGGATTATTTTTTTGTAATACTCCTAAAGAGGGAGCGAGGATCATTTTCGAAGGAACTTCTGCCTTCCATCATCCTCGAATGGTATTCGATAATATAGAAGAAGACAGGGTCGAATTCCTGAAAGCAGTTGTGAATACGATCCTATCCGGATTGAAGAGTAAGAAGTAAAACCGATCAGGAATCCTGAACCTCTGCGTCTTCGCGGCTCTGCGTGAGAATAAACGCGGCAGGGATACGCAGGGGAAGTCCGAAGGACCGGAGCGATAGCGCAGCCCGTAGTAGCCCGGTCCGAACGAAGTGAGGAGCCGCCCCCTTACTTTTTCTTCTTCAATCCGTTTTTGGAACGTTTTGATTTGGAACTTATCACTTCTTCCGGCTCTTCTTGGGTCTCTTCTGTTTCCCAGGAAACTTCTTCTAAAGTCTGAGGAATTCTTTCTTGGGCCCTGGAAGCTTGGAACTCGGACTCTAATTTTCTTTTACGAGCTTCTTTTCTTCTTTCCTGGTCTTGGTAAATATTCAGCAGGAATTCCATCACGATAGGAAGAAGTACTCTAGACAGAACAGTCGCAACGATTACTCCGAAGATCACCACAGTTGCCAAAGGTCTTTGGACTTCCGCTCCCGCCATTGTGGAAATCGCCATCGGAATAAATCCGACTGCGGCGATGATCTCGGTTGTCATTACTGGTCTAAGAGAATGAAGTCCAGCGGACAATACCGCTTTGGAGACGGTAATCCCTTTTTCCAATTCTTCTTTGAGAGTGGAGGCGTATACGACCCCGTTCAATACTGCAATACCACTTACCGCGATAAATCCGACACCTGCAGGAATACTAAAAGGAAGGCCTCTAAGAACAAGGCCAATGATCCCTCCGGCAACTGCAAGAGGTACTACTATAAATACTCCGGCTGCATAATAAATATTTCCGAATGCGGCGATTAACATCACGAATATGATCCCGAGTGCGATAGGTACAACGAGTAATAATCTGTTCTTTGCTCTTTGGAAGTTCTCGAACTGGCCGCCCCAATCCGTTCTATAACCTTCCGGTAGATTTTTTTCTATGTCTGCCGTTACTTTTTGTGCTTCGTTTACGAAACCTACTAAGTCTCTTCCTCTCACGTTAGTCTCAACCATGATCCTGCGTTTTAAGGATTCTCTGTAAATTGCCGCGGGGCCTTCCACGAATTCGATGGTCGCTACTTGTCCCAAAGGAACCGTGACGCCTGTAGAAGTCATAACCGGAATATTTTCCAGTTTATCCAGATCAGAAACATCCAATTGGAGACGAACAACTAAGTCGAATCGTTTGAATCCTTCGAATACTTTTCCCGCCTTTCTTCCGATTCGTAATGATTCAACAGTGGTTAAAATTTCTTCTGCGGCAACTCCGTAGCGTGCCATCTTTTGTCTGTCCGCTTTGATCTGGATTAAAGGAAGTCCGAGTACTCTTTGTACTCTTAAGTCAGCTGCACCAGGGACTTTTTTGATCTTATCCGCGAATTTTGTTGCAGTCTCCTTTAATGTTTGTAGATCATCCCCGTAAATTTTGATCACAACGTCCGCTTTGGATCCGGAAAGAAGTGCGTTTACCCTGTTCTCGATCGGTTGTGAAAGTGAGATCGTGCTGGAAGGAACGGATTTTAAGATCGCGTCCTTCATTTTATCCATGAGCTCGTCACGAGAAGAAGCAGATGTCCATTCTTTAGGAGGAATAAGTTTTACAGTGGATTCACCTTCTTCCGTTCCAATCGGTTCGGCCGCCGATTCACCTCTACCCATCTTACTCACTACGCTTGTCACTTCCGGGAAATGGGCGATCACCTTTTCTATTTCAGTATTGGTATCTCTGGAATAATTGATGGAAGTAGAAGGAAGTCTTTTGATATCTATCGCAAATTCCCCCTCGTCTATACGTGGAAGGAATTCCGATCCTAAAGTAGATCCTAATATTATAGAAATTGCAAATACTCCTAAACCGGCTCTTAAAAATAACTTTTTATTCGCCATTCCGAAGTCGAGAAGCTGCATATAGATCTCTTCCGCTCTGTCCCAGAACTTGCTATGATGGAATACCGGAGTTTGGAATATGATGCTTGCCGCTGCAGGGAAGGTGGTAAGAGAAAATAAAAGCGCCATACCCAGGGAGATTGCAACAGTCATCGCCATAGGTTTGAACATTCTGCCTTCTACACCTTCTAATGTCATGAGAGGTAGGTATACCAACAAGATGATCCCTACGGAAAATGCTGCGGCTCTTGCCACTCTAACACATGAGTCCGTGATGATCTGTTCTGCCGCGAGTTTTCTATCCTCTTGTGAATTCTGTTGTTCGTAGAATGCTTGTTTTAAGATAAAACCATGAAGAACCGATTCCAACATCACAATGGTTCCGTCCACCAAGAGTCCGAAGTCCAATGCCCCTAGAGACATCAAGTTACCGACGATACCGAACATTCTCATGAATATTGTAGCGGCAAGCATCGGGATCGGAATGGATAAGCTGACAAGTAATGCACCTTTTACGGTTCCGAGTGCAAAGATCAAAACGATGATCACAAGCACCGCGGCTTCCGCTAGGTTTGTGAAGATGGTACCTAATGTTCTTCCGATAAATTCGGAACGATCATAGAAGGTTACGATCTTCATTCCTTCCGGAAGTCTTGCTCTTAATACTTCTATCTTTTCTTTGACTTTTTTTACCACTTCCAAGGAGTTTTGGCCCATGAGCATCATTGCAGTGGCGCCTACAACTTCTCCTTTTGCATCTTTGGTCATAAGTCCGAAACGAAGTGCCGGGCCGGTTTCCACCGTCGCGATCTGTCCTAAAAGAAGCGGGACCCCGTCTCTTTCCGTCTGGACGGCAACGTTACGGATCTCATCCACAGTTTTGAATTGGCTTTCTCCTCGGATCACGATTTGTTCAGGACCTTTGGAAATATAACCTCCTCCCGTGTTCTGGTTGGCTGTCTCTAATTTATCGCAAAGCTGGGATAATGTAATATTATGAACTGCTAATCTTTGGGGATCTATTTTGATTTGGTATTGTCTAGCTTCCCCTCCTACGATATTTACGTCGATAATCCCTTCGGTGGATTTGATCTCTCTTGCAAGTTCCCATTCCATATAGGTCCTGAGTTCTTCCGGATTATGACGATCGCTTGTTAGAACGAATTCATAAATGTCCCCAAGACCTGTCGCAATCGGAGAAAGTTCAGGGCTGCCATAACCTTTAGGGATCACTGCCTCTGCAGCTCTCAATCTTTCGTTGATAAGCTGTCTTGCAAAATAAATATCCGTTCCGTCTTTGAAGATAACCGTAACACTACTCACTCCGGTTCTGGAAATAGAACGGATCTCAGTTACGTTAGGAATTCCGGTGAGTTCCATCTCTATCGGATAAGTGATGAACTGTTCTACCTCTACGGGAGAAAGACCGGGAGACTGAGTGACTACGGAAACCTGAACGTTTGTAATGTCCGGGATCGCGTCGATAGAAAGTTGATACGCATTATACAAACCTATTATGGTGATTCCTGCAGTGAGTATCAGTACAAAAATCCTGTTCTTAATGGAGAGACGTATCAGTTTATCTATCATGGAAGGGTCCTGGGCAAGGATACGTACAAATTCCCAATAACTCCCGACTTGTCGAACGGTTTTTGGGAAAATGGGTCTCTTAAAAGGTACTATAGAAGGGAACTGATCGGAATATAAAGGGTCTAATCAAAACTTTTCAAAAAGTAAAAACTTCATCCCGTTTTTCTCATCCTTTCTTTTCAGTTCGAAATTTTTCCGAGTCAGGGTCCTGATCAGATCATCGAAAGGAAGTATCAGTTTGTTATACGAACTGGAAGAAACGGTCCAACCTTTATCCGACTTCTCATGAAATATATCCGTAATATCTACTCTATTTTGAGCGAATTGTAATTGGCAGGTGAAAATTCTGGATTCTTCTGAACGAACCACAAAAATATTCTTATCTCCCGGCTTTCCGTAACTCAGATCTCTATAACCTAAAATTAATTTACTTCCCGGAGAAAGAAAACTAGACCAAAGACTTACGGTGACTTCCCAATCTTTTTCAGACTCCAAATGAGTGATCGTATCTCCCATACACAAAAGGATTTCGGGAGAAACTCCTTGGTATAGATCCCTGGATCGGATATCTGCAATCTTGGTCCTGATCTTTGTATCCGGTTTTCTGGCCTTGATCTCGGATAATAATTTTTCGCTGAAGTCTATTGCTAAAACTTGAAATCCTAATTCTTCCAATGGAATGGATTGTATCCCGCTTCCTGCTCCTAGATCCCAGGCGACTCCGTTCCCTTGGGGAGAAATTTCAAAAGATCTGAATAACTCTAGTTGATCCTTTTCCTGGATGGAAAGATCTCCGAGCATCCAGGAATATTTTTCGGCTAAAAAGTTCTCATAATGTGATTCTGGAGTTTGCATTAGGTTAGTTTATAGATTAGAACTTCTTTCTCTCTTCCTTTTACTTTTACAGGGGGAAGGGATTCAGCTTCTAAGAAATGTTTTACATGTTCGTAAACAGTATCCGTTGCCAAAATTTCACTTCCGAAATCCTTATTCAATTGTTCCACTCTGGAAGCAAGATTGACCGTGTCTCCGATGATTGTGTATTCTTTTCTTTGAGAAGAACCTACACTTCCTGTCATCGCCTCACCGAAATGTAGACCGATACCGATTTTGGTTTCGGGGATCCTGCCGGAGATATTCATCTCCATTACTTTTTTCTGGATTTCTAACGAGGCGGAAACTGCATTCTTCGCGTCTTTTCCGTTGTCTGAAAGAGGAGCACCGAATACTGCCATAAATCCGTCTCCCAGAAACTTGTTAATGATCCCGTTATGTTTATTTACGATCTCTATCATGTCCTCGAATAGAGTGTTCAAATAAGAGATCACTTCGGACGGACTTTTATCTTCCGAAAATTTTGTGAAGTTCCGGATATCCAAAAACATCACACATACATCTTTGTTTTCGGAAGCAGTGTCCGCTTTTTGGCTCATCAATTTATCCACTACGGATGGAGAAACATATTGGCCGAACATTCCTAAAATTTCGTTTCTTTCTTCCAGTCGTTCTACCGAGTTTTTTAGGATCTTTTTGAGTCTTAAACCGACGAGTCCTGCTACGATCCCGGAAGCTAAAAACAATCCGGAACGCATATACGTAGGTATTTTAGAATAGAAAAAACTATACGCGGATTCTCCGCTCAAAGGAGAGTCAGGAACAAAAAATAAACCTGTGACTAAATATTGGACCGCCGCAATAGCTCCCGTAAAAAAGGAAAGTCCGAACTCCATCCTCAGAACGGAAAGTATTATAAAAATGAAATATAAATTCGAGATGGGAGAATTGGAAGGGACGACCGGATGAGAATGTTTTTGGATCAAAATGAATAATATGATCCCCGGAAGGGAAGTTTCTATCAATGCGTTCCCGAATCTGGGTAGAAGTGGAAGTTTGAATCCTCTCTTTTTTAGATAATTCAGTAATTTTAAAAAACCGAATTCATACACCGTTCCGAATGCAAGTGTGCCTATCAGTACTTCGAAGGGGAATTCTATCCCTGTACTTTGATTAAACTCCTTTTCTAAAAATAAGAATAGAAGTCCCCAGGAAATTCCCGCAAATGCGAAAGCTGCCAGAAGGATTTTACTTCGGATCTGCTCGCTGGCTAAGATCTCTTTTTCTAAGGTATTCGCAAGGGTTTCGAAATGTTTGGATAGCATAAATAATTCCTAAGATTAGGCGCGAATTTTCGAAGTATATTTGTCCTCTTTCGAGTTTAAGCAAGAGAAATTTTTCAGGTAAAAAGTTTCCCAGAAGAATGTACAGATCACGATAGAATGTTCCAAGACCAGTACCCAATCCATATCATAATAGGGAAGAGAGGAATAAGTGGAATAAGATAAGATCCAAATGGAAGAAGCGGCCAAAGGCCAGATCGTTTTCGTAAATACGGAAGCTCCCAAGATAGGAAGAAAATACCAAGGATGTATAGTGCTGGAGAATAAATAATAGATCCCGCATATATGGATCCAGACTGTAAGAAGAAAAATCGTTTTGTTTTCCGGGTCCTTTTTAGAAACTTTAAAAGAATAATAACTGATCGCAAAAATACTTAAGATCCCGAGTACGATCCCCGTAGAATAAGGATACCAAGTATGTTTGATCAAGTTTTTCAGAAGATAATAAATCCCTCCATGAAATTCGAATAATGTAAAATAGACCCCGATCCCTTTTCTCCAATGTTCTTCTAAAATTTTTTCTCCCGTTCCGGAGAATAAAAACCAAACGAGTATGGACCCGAATATTAGAATATTGGCACCGAAGAATAGGGAAACTTTGCGAACAGTGGACCTTCTACACCAATAAAAAAACAAAAAGGGAAGGGCGAGCAATGGGAGTATTTTGGTTAGTATAGAAGCCAGATAAAATGTAAATCCTTCCAGAACTTTTCCTTTCTCCCAAGAGAGTATTCCTAATAGCAGAAAGAAAAATAAGATAGGCTCCGGATGACCGTTCCCGATCCCTTCCCAGAGTACGAGAGGATGGAGCCAGTATTTCAGAAAATTCCCGGATACTTCTTCTTTTTTTATTTTGTAAAATATATAAAGAATTCCTAATTCAAATAAAATTAAAATAGATTTCCAGATAGAGACCGCCCACACAACGGAAAGTCCTTTTTTTAAGAAGAATACTGGGACTAAAAATAAAAACTGCAATATAGGAGGATATACCGAGTAATAATTGGGAGAATTCATCTTGGAGAGTAGTTCCTTCTCCAGACCTTGGTTTACTCCCAAATTTATATGGATGGGAAGTTCCGAATAAGGAGATAAACCTTCCGAGACCAAAATCCCATCCCATAAAAAACGATATATATCTTCCGACAAAAATACCGGAGTGAATAAGAACCAGATCCTAAGTAAGATCCCGGCCCAGATCCCGAACTTCTCTCTTCCTTTTGAAAAGAATTTTAGAAATATAAAGTAAAGACTGAGGCTGAAGAAGAATGCTCCGCATAGTAACCAAGTATCACTTCTCCCGAAGAATACCGGAAAGAGCGCGAGTGGAAGCGCCCAGAGGAGTAAAATTGTCGAAGCGCCTACATTTCCCCGGCAATTACTTGCATACTGTACAATTATATTAACCATTTTGTTCAATATAGCGAAAATATTCTTGAGTTTCTAGGTGTATTCGTCTAACTAGGCGAAAGGGCATTGGGTAAGAAAGAATGATTCGAATCGGTAATTTTCCGGACACTGTCAATGAATATGCGGCAAGGACCGTTGCGGGTCTGGTTGTCATCTTAAGTTTGGCCGCGATAATAACGCAATCGCTTTGGTTGGTAGGAGCACTTTTCTACGGATTTTCGGCCAGAGTATTGTATGGACCTAAGTTTTCTCCATTTGCAAAACTCGCCATCCATGGGATCGTACCGTTACTCGGTCTTGGATCCAAAATTGTAGCGGGACCTCCTAAAAGATTCGCACAATTCGTAGGGGTCATCTTCAGCGGAACTGCATTCGTGTTATTATTTTTCGGACAGGTATTCGCCTTCCAATCCGTTTTAGGGGTCTTAGTACTTTTTGCAAGTTTAGAATCCATTTTGGGCTTCTGTGCAGGTTGTTTTGTTTTCGGATTTCTGATAAAATGGGGATGGATCCCGGAAGAAGTCTGCGAGAAGTGCAACAATATCCAATTCGCAATTAAAGATTAAATTAAAACGATGGAGGCCTTTCGTGGCACAGGAAACAACTTATTACAAACCGGAAGATCTGAAAAAATTCGGTAATATCGGAGAATTCGAACCTGATTTGGCGAAGAAGTTTTTCGACTATTACGGAGCGGTTTTTGCGGACGGGGCATTAAGTGCTAAGGAAAAATCATTGATCGCTCTTGCAGTTGCGCATGTAGTACAATGCCCATATTGTATTGACGCTTATACTACCGACAGTGTAGAAAAAGGTGTAACCGAAGAACAGATCTGGGAAGCGATCCACGTAGGTGCGGCTATCCGCGGTGGAGCGAGCCTAGTTCATAGTGTCCAGGCATTAAATAAAGTAAAAGAACTCGGTATATAAGGAGTTTCTAAAGTATGAGATCCCTATTAGCAAGAGGGAGCGAGCTCGCTTCTTCCAAAGAACAATTGAAAATTCTTACGGAAGTTTCCGGAAAACTGGATCTGCCTAGTTTCTCGGACAAATTAAAAGAAGCGGCACTCTATCCTTTGCGCCCTACGGGGGTGGACATACTACAAGTGAACGTGGGGAAACTCTGCAATCAGACCTGTAAACATTGTCATGTGGATGCCGGTCCGGATCGCAGAGAGATCATGAACAGGGAAACCATGGAGGAATGTTTGGTGGCCTTGGCGACTCCTGGTGTGAACACCTTGGACATCACGGGAGGAGCTCCCGAGATGAATCCTAATTTTAGATGGTTCGTAGAAGAAGCTTCCAAATTAGGGAAGAAGATCATGATCCGCTGTAATCTTACCATACTTCTCGCCGGAGAAAAATACAGGGACCTTCCTGAATTTTTTGCGGAACATAAGGTAGAAGTCGTTTCCAGTCTTCCATATTTCCAAAAGAGAAGGACCGATGCCCAAAGGGGAGAAGGTGTATTCGATCGTTCTATAGAAGCATTAAGAAAATTGAATTCTCTCGGATACGGTATCCCCGATTCCGATCTAGTATTAAATTTAGTTTATAATCCTGTGGGTTCTTTCCTCGCGGGAGGGCAATCCACATTAGAGAACGATTTTAAGAAGGAATTAAAACAAGTCTACGACGTTCAGTTCAATTCTTTATTCGCTCTTTCTAATATGCCTATCAGCCGTTTTTTGGAATCATTATTAGAAAGCGGTAATTTGGAGGCGTATCTGGAAAAATTGGTAACCGCTTTTAATCCTGTGGCCGCTGCAGGAGTTATGTGCCGCAACACGTTAAGTGTAGGTTGGGACGGAAGTTTGTACGATTGCGATTTTAACCAAATGTTGGATATGAAGATAGAGGGGAAGATCTCTAAAATTTCGGAATTCAACAAATCCGTATTGGATTCCAGAGAGATCTTATTGCACCAACATTGTTATGGATGTACTGCTGGAGCAGGTTCTTCCTGTGGCGGTTCCATCGCCTAAGAAAAAAGTGCAGGAAACCTGACTTTTTTTCTAAATATCAAGTCAGATTGACAGAAATTAATATCAATTTTCATTTTTTCTTAAATATTGAGATTGAAACTCAGACCCGTTCTTGGGAAACGAGTATAAGGAACGACTGTTCTGTGGAGACAAACTCAAATGAAACAAAAAGCTATATGGTTATTATTGGTGCTTTTACTCTCGGCTTCTTTCGTTGATTGTAAGAAGGACGAAGGTGAAGACCTGACAAACTTGGCACTTTTAAACACACTTAGCGGCGGGGGAGACTGCTTGGTTGATTTCCCTGGTAAAGCAGCGGTAGGTGTGAATCGTACTCGTGTAACAAAAGGTGCTACCGGAGTAAATGTTGTCTGGGGTAGAATTCCATTTGTAAATCACCCGATTGCAATTGTAGAAATCTTAGGTATTCAAACTAATGATTCCGTAGTATTTCATGGCGTAGATGTAATCGAGAATCCGAATGTTTCCGGTCAACCTACGATTTACGCATCTACGGATTGCCCGCTGGCTGAATCTGATATCATCACAGATGGTACTACTAAATTTAATATCTCCGGATCGGATCCTTATACATATACGAGCAATGGTACTAGCGGATCTTTCTACTTTTTACTTTATATCGTAGGCTCAGGTACTCCTCCGGCAGCTACTGTAGACTATAACGATAACTAATAAACTCTTTCGGGACCTGGTGGAATTTACCAGGTCCATTCACTTCTTCCCCGAACTTTTAATAATCGCATCCACCATTTCAGGTAAATCGTCTAACGCGGAAATTTTCCCTGTTAGTTTCCAGATCTGTAATACACCTTCGTAACTAGCGAAAATTTTTCGAGCCAAGGATTGGGTATCCGCGTTTTTGGGGATTTGCCCCTTCTTCTGCCTTTCTTTTAAATAGATAGAGAGAAATTCCACGGTCCTCAGGGCCAATTTTTTGACTTCTTCCGAGATAGAAGGAGAGGTGGATGCGATTTGTGCCGCGGTATTTGCCATTGGGCAGCCTGCAAATTCACTATTTCTGGTCTGTCTTCTCAGGATATGTGTCCAAGCTTGTATAAAGTCTCTGGCATTCTCCGATCTGGATTGCAGCTTTTCTAATAAGACTAGTTGTTCTTTCCCATAAAATTCTATATATGCCTTTCCTAATAGGTCCTTGGAAGGGTAATAATCGTAAAAGCTTGCCTTTGCCGTCTGGGATTCTTGGATGATCTGGTTGATCCCTGTATTCGCATAACCTTGGGTCTGGAAAAGCCTGACTGCCGTTTCCAAAATCCTGTCTTTTACCCCTTTTTCTTTGGTTGACATTTTTCTCTTCCTGGGATCGAATAACAGACAGACTTGTCTGTTCGGTTCTTTCTTCTTCCAGAAAGAACGAAATTTGTTAAAATGCAAGTCTAAATCGGAGGTTCAAGTGTCTTCTTTATCCCCAGAAACCGAATCAATTGATATATCAGGGATCGCTTCCAGCGTAGAAGAAGCGGTCTTTACCCGTCACAGTATCAGGGACTATCTTTCTAAACCTGTGGAAGATTCCGTATTAAAGGAATTATTTTCCAAATCTCTTCGGGCCCCCAGTTGGAAAAACAGCCAACCTTGGAAGGTCCATGTGGTGAGCGGCGCTAAGAGGGATAGAATGGCGGAACTATTACAAGAAAGGGCAAAACAATCCGAAACTCCCGCGCCGGATACGATTTGGCCTACTGGTTTTCCGGCGGATGCGAAGCGTAGAATGTTCGATCTTGGAATGAAAATTTACGGTGCTGCAGGGATCGAAAGAAAGGATAAGGAAGCCAGAGATAAGTTTATGCTCCGAAACTTCGAGTTTTTTGGAGCCCCTACTGCGGTGTTCATAACGACCGAATTCGAGCTGAACTTTTATATCGCATTGGACATAGGCTGTTTTTTGAATACAGTTATGCTTCTTGCCAGAAGTTACGGATTGGGGACCGTTCCCCAAGCGGCATTATCCGCATTTCCGGAAGTCGTCCGAAAAGAATTGGGTCTGGCAGGATCCGAAAAAATTGTATGCGGTTTAAGTTTGGGTTATCCTAAACCGGATTCAACATTAAATAAGTTTCATACTCCAAGGGAAGAAGTTTCCGATTTAGTGAAATTTTACGCATAAAAATATTCGGCACGGAACTCGCTGAGCTCGGAATTTTCAAAGTCCTAGCTCAGTGGTCTTCCACGATCTTAACGCAAAATTAACGCGTTTATAGCTTACTCTCACACAGGTTCGCATTGACGAATTCCAAAAAACAGGTTAGATTTTTGGAATAGACGGAAAAGACCGATCCGCCTGGGAGGAATCTTGTCTTATACATTTCTGATCGTTTTAGTTATCGCATTATGCGGTTATCTCTCCTTCTCCATTTTAAAACCGGAAAAATTTTAGGAGATTTAGATGAACGGAAACGACTCTATCTTCTTCTTTTTATATTTTGCAGTTCTATTTCTTTTTTCGCCCTTTTTAGGAATTTATATAGCGGATGTTCTCAAGGGAAAAATTTCCGAACGATTTACGATCCTTTCTAAATTCGAATCTTTCCTATATAAGATTTCTGGAATAAAAGAAGACCAAGGCTCCGATTGGAAAGTTTATCTGCTCGATATCGGGATTTTTACTCTTTTAAGTTTAGCCTTGGTCGTATTGGGCCTTCATTTTCAGGATCTTCTTCCCGGAAATCCGGAAGGTAAATCCGGAGTTTCCTGGGATCTGGCTTGGAATACTTCCGTGAGTTTTGTGACCAATACGAATTGGCAGGCTTACTCCGGCGAAGTTTCTCTTTCTTATTTAAGCCAGATGTTACTCCTAGGGGTGCAGAATTTTGTAAGCGCGGGAGTAGGGATGGCAGTATTTGCCGCTATGGCAAGAGGAATGATCTCTAAACCGGGAGAGTCATCCGGAATAGGGAACTTCTATATCGATCTAACCAGAAGTATATTATATATTCTTTTACCGATTTCGCTGCTCGTGGCATTCGTTTTAGTTTCTCAAGGAGTCGTAATGGATTTTTCCAAGTATGTGGATTCGATCGGGATCGAAGGTCATACGGTAAAAATTCCGCTCGGTCCTGCCGCTTCTCAAATAGCGATCAAACAATTGGGAACGAATGGAGGAGGATTTTTCGGAGTTAATTCCGCTCATCCTTTTGAGAACCCTACGGTCTTTTCCAATTGGGTACAATGTATTTTGATCCTGCTTCTCCCGGGAGCATTACCTTTTGCTTATGGAAGATGGGTCGGTTCCTGGAAGGCAGGACTTTCCGTCTTTTTCGGAATGACTCTTCTTTTTCTATTAAGTCTTTCCATATCCCTTTGGTCGGAAAGTAATTTTGCCGGCAATTGGGAAGGCAAGGAGACCAGATTCGGAATCGCCCAGAGTGTTCTATGGGGAATGGCGACTACTGCAGCATCTAACGGTTCAGTGAACTCAATGCACGATAGTTTTTCTCCTCTTGCGGGAGGATTAGCGGTTTGGAATATTCTTTTAGGTGAAGTTGTATTCGGCGGTGTAGGCGTTGGACTTATTGGAATGTTATTCTATGTAGTTCTTACCGTGTTTATCGCCGGACTTATGGTGGGTCGCACTCCAGAATATTTAGGAAAAAAAATTGAAGCAAAAGAAGTAAAACTTGCACTCCTAGGAGTTTTAGTCCCGGGACTTTGTATTCTTTTATTCACCGCATTTTCTCTTCTTCATGGATCCTCTCTTTCTTCTAGGACAAATATGGGGCCTCATGGTCTGACTGAAATTTTATACGCATTCGCATCAGCATCCGGGAATAACGGATCCGCATTCGCTGGTTTGAATGTGAATACTCCATTTTATAATATAACTCTTTCCTTTTGTATGCTTGTGGGGAGATTCGCGGTCATCATTCCTGCTTTGGGACTTGGAGGTGCTTTACTGGGCAAAAAGATCGCCCCAAAGGGAGAAGGTACTTTCTCCACGGAAAGTCCACTGTTTGTGTTACTTCTTCTTTCCGTGATCTTCTTGGTAGGAGCTCTGACATTTCTGCCCGTTTTGGTTTTGGGGCCCGGAAGTGAGCATATTATTTTGCATTCCGGCCCTAAGTTTTAAGGTTAAATATTATGAAAAATAAAAGCACTTCCTTTTTCCAAGATCCAAAATTTTTACTAAAAGCGATCTTGGATTCTTTTGTAAAATTAGATCCGAGGGTCCAGTGGAAAAACCCAGTGATGTTTATCGTGTATATTGGGGCAATATTAAGTTCTTATGATATCGTTTTTCATCCGGTAAATTTAAGTTTCGGCCTGCAAATTTCTATTTGGTTATGGGCCACGGTTCTATTCGCGAATTTTGCGGAAGCATTGGCGGAAGGCAGAGGAAAGGCAAAAGCGGAGTCCTTGAAAAAAACGAGAAAGGAATCCAAGGCAAACAAATTAAACGGAAGTTCCGTTATTATAGTTCCTTCTTCCGAGTTAAAAACCGGAGACAAAGTGGTTTGTCAGGCAGGAGATCAGATCCCGGGCGACGGCGAGGTGGTAGAAGGTATCGCTTCCGTAGATGAGTCGGCTATTACAGGAGAGTCTGCGCCGGTGATCCGAGAATCAGGAGGAGATAGATCTGCGGTCACCGGGGGCACAAAAGTCCTAAGTGATAAGATCGTAGTTCGGATCACGACGGATCCTGGAAAAACTTTCATAGATAAGATGATCTCTCTTGTGGAAGGTGCTTCCAGACAGAAGACTCCGAACGAGATTGCGCTCTCCATTCTTCTTTCCGCATTATCTTTAGTGTTTTTGGTAGCGATCACTTCACTTGTTCCTGTGGTATTCTATAGTCAAAAAGAAGGAGGAGGAAGTCTGGGACTTTCCGGATCTTTTCCTGCGTTAGTTGGTCTTTTGGTATGTTTGATCCCTACCACGATAGGAGGGCTTTTATCTGCGATTGGGATCAGCGGTATGGACAGATTAATGAGAAGGAACGTAATCGCTAAATCCGGAAGAGCAATCGAAGCAGCGGGAGATATAGACGTTCTACTTTTAGATAAGACCGGAACGATCACTTTGGGAAACAGGATGGCGACCAGATTTGTTCCAGCTCCAGGAATTTCCGAAAAAGATCTGGCAGACGCCGCACAACTTGCATCACTTTCCGATGAAACTCCTGAAGGAAGATCCATCGTAGTACTTGCAAAAGAAAAATTCGATCTAAGAGGAAGGAATTTATCAGAGTTAGGAGGCGGCTTTGTTCCATTCACCGCTAAAAGTAAAATGAGCGGTGTGGACTTTGATCCTGACTCCGAAGGAAAAATAAGACCTTCGATCCGAAAGGGAGCATCCGAATCCATCCGAAATCATATTACAGGTTTAGGCGGAGAATATCCAAAAGAAATTTCTGATATAGTCGATGAGATCGCAAGAGAAGGAGGAACTCCTCTAGTAGTTTCTCAAGGCAGAGATATTTTAGGAGTAATTCATCTAAAAGATATAGTGAAAGGCGGGATCAAAGAAAGATTCGCGAGACTCCGGCAAATGGGGATCAGAACGGTGATGATCACCGGAGACAATGCTCTGACTGCCGCAGCAATCGCTGCAGAAGCCGGGGTGGACGATTTTATCGCGGAAGCAACTCCTGAAACAAAACTAAAACGTATCCGTGAAGAACAGTCCGGCGGAAAGCTCGTGGCTATGATAGGTGATGGAACGAATGACGCTCCGGCTTTAGCACAAGCGGATGTAGGTGTTGCGATGAATACCGGCACCCAAACTGCGAGAGAAGCAGGGAATATGATAGATCTGGATAGTAATCCTACTAAGCTGATCGAGATCGTAGAGATCGGAAAACAACTTTTGATGACAAGGGGTTCTTTGACCACTTTTAGTATAGCGAACGATGTTTCTAAATATTTTGTGATCCTGCCCGCAATGTTTGCCGGATTGTATCCGATCGGAGGAGTAGGTGCTTTATCTATTTTGAATATTCTAGGTTTTGCAAGTCCTGAGTCCGCAGTTTTAAGTGCAGTGATCTTTAATGCGCTTATTCTTGTGTTTTTGGTCCCTCTTGCATTAAAAGGTGTGAGTTATAGACCTGCCGGTGCGGATTCGGTTCTGGCCCGGAATGTGTTTATATACGGATTTGGCGGACTTATACTTCCATTCTTCGGGATCAAAAGTATAGATCTGATCTTAGGTTTTACTAAAGGGATATTTTCATGATAAGAGCGGTTTTACAATTAGGGATCTGGACTCTTTTTTGCGGTATATTCTATCCTGCTATCGTATATGGATTTTCTAAATTAAGTTTTCCTAAGCAAAGTTCAGGCTCCTTGATCGAGGTGGATGGAAAGGTAATCGGTTCCGAGTTATTAGCTCAGCTTTTCGATTCACCTCAATATTTTCAATCTAGACCTTCCGCAATAGGATATGATCCATCGTCTTCCGGGGCTTCTAATCTTGGGCCTACGAGCTTAGATCTTTCTGAAAAGGTGGAGGAAAGAAGATCTTTCTGGGTTGCAAAAGGAGGATCCGAACCTGTACCCTTAGAACTTTTATATTCTTCCGGAAGCGGATTGGATCCGCATTTAAGTCCGGAAGCCGTAAAATATCAAATCCCGATTATTACAAAAACGAAATGGATTTCGAAAGAAAGGTTGGAGCGATTGGTGGAAGAGTCCGTAGAATCTACCGAATGGGGACTATTCGGTCCTGCTAAGATCAATATTCTAAAATTGAATCTAAAGTTGAGATCTATTTATTTAGATGAGAATATTCTGAAAAATTAAAGTATCTATAAAGTGAGACCTCCAGAAGAAAATAGGCCGGATCCGGACGAATTACTTTCCAGGATCGGGGCAGAAGGATCGAAAGTCAGGGGAAAGTTAAAAATTTTCTTCGGAATGGCCGCAGGTGTAGGTAAAACTTTTGAAATGCTTCGGGATGCTCAAAAAGCAAAATCGGAAGGGATCGATGTTTGGATCGGTTATTTAGAAACTCATAATAGAAAGGAAACGGAAGCTCAAGCCGAAGGTCTTTCTATCATTCCCAGAAAAAGATCCAAATATAAATCGGTGGATCTGGAGGAAATGGATCTGGATACAATTCTGGAAAAAAAACCGGACCTGGTCTTGATAGATGAGCTTGCTCATACAAATGTTCCCGGTTCCAGGCATCCTAAAAGATATCAGGATGTTTTGGAAATTTTGGACCAAGGAATAAATGTTTATTCTACTTTGAATGTGCAACATTTGGAAAGCAGGGCAAACATAGTGGAGGAAATTTCGGGAGCTCCTGTTTCCGAAAGGGTTCCTGATTCTATTTTAGAAATCGCTGATGAAGTGGAATTGATCGATCTTGTGCCGGACGATCTGATCAAACGTCTGAAAGAAGGAAAAGTTTATCCTTCCGATAAGGTTCCTCAGGCCTTACATTCTTTTTTTAAGGTCCCGAATCTGACCGCTCTCAGGGAACTTTCCTTAAATTTTACTTCTAAGCTGGTGGACCGGGAACTTTCTCGTTTGGAACCTACAAAGGATTCCAAACTTTCGGATAAAATTTTAGTAGCGGTATCTTCTTCTCCCCAAGCCGCTAATCTGATACGTTATGCAAAACGGATTGCGTTCGGATTAAAATGTACTTGGGTTGCGGTGCATGTGGACGATGGAAACGTATTAACCCGGGAAGAGAAGGATCTGCTAAGGGAAAACTTGGGTCTTGCAAGAGAGTTGGGTGCAGAGATCCTGAATTTTTCGGACAGAGATCCGGTTCTTGGAACAGTAAGAGCAATCAATCGGACTAAGGCAACTCATGTAGTCATAGGAAGAAGTAGTAAGTCCAAACTTTCTAGGATTTTAACGGGCGGTTCATTTGTAGATAAACTGAGCGAACAACCCGGAGATTTTCAGATACTTCTCGCTCCTACTGAAATTATTAAAGAAAGACCTAAGATCCGATTCGGATTTTTTACGAAAGGAACCAGATCCAAACCTATCCAATATTTTCTTTCCTTTCTGGCATTGCTTGGGATCACTTCCTTTAATCTTTTATTGAACATTTTCGCAGGTTATTGGTCTATCGGGCTCGTATATCTGTTTTTTATAATGTTTGTGGCTTTATTTGCTGGGCGGGGACCCGTTTTAGTCACCGCTTCTTTGAGCGCTGTTTTTTGGAATTTTCTGTTCATTCCTCCTAAGTTTACATTCTATATAGAAAAAGTAGAAGATTGGATGATGTTCGGAACTTATTTCGTATTAGCTTTAGTCTTAGGAGCTTTAACCACGAGATTAAGAGATAGAGAAGAGGCATTACAAACGGGAGAAGAGGCACTTTCGGGCCTATACAGACTTTCAGTTGCATTATCTAAAACTCATAGTTTGGATGAGATCGCATCCGTTGCGATAGAAACAATTGGGGACACATTCCGATGTTCCGTTTTGATCTTACTTGCAGATCAGGATTTGTATCTTTCTAATATTCCTCATCCTAAAAGCGGCTTTAAACCGGATATGAAAGAATCTGCTCTGGCTGCTTGGACCTTTCAGAATAGAAAACCATCCGGAAAGGATACGGATACCGTTCCGATGTCTAAAGGTTTATACCTTCCGTTACTCACTCCTGGCGGTTGTTTTGGAGTGATTGGATTAGATAGAGAACAGAAAGAAAGTTTAGGATTAGAAGAAGAGAGTCTTCTGTTTTCTATGTTAAACCAAATTGCTTTGGCATTAGAAAGGATACAACTACTTGGAATTCGTGCAAACGCTAAGCTGGTAGAAGAATCTGAAAAATTTTATTCCGCATTATTCAATTCGGTCAGCCATGATTTTAGGACTCCATTGACCGTAATCCGTGCTTCTTTGGATCTACTAGAAACGGTAGATAATAAAAACGAAAGGGAGAAGTCCGACTTATTTTCGGAGATCAGGATTGCTTATAAAAAATTGGACAGATTAGTAGGAGATCTACTGGATATGTCCAGGTTAGAATCCGGAAGATTGATGCTGGACCTCCAATGGGAAGATCCTGTGGACTTGGTGAATGAAACGATCAAGATCGCTGAGTATGAAAAGGGAGATCATATATTATCAGTCCAAACGGATGAAAGTATGCCTCTTGTCAGAATGGATAGAAGATTGATGATCCAAGTTTTGATCCATCTTTTGCAAAACGCTTTTTTACATACTGAAAAGAACAGCACGGTCGTGGTAAGAGCAAGTGTTCCTAAAGATCATCTGCTATTGACCGTAGAGGATAATGGATCCGGAATTCCTCCCGGACAGGAAGATAGAATTTTTGAGAAGTTCACCAAAGTTTCCGGATCCGCGCAAGGCACAGGATTAGGACTCTCTATCTGTAAGGGACTTGTGGAAGCACAAGGCGGAAAGATCTGGGCGGAGAATAGACAAGAAGGAGGGGCAAGATTTCTGATCCGGATCCCGGTGCTTACTTTTCCTCCTTTGGAGGATTCGATTGTCTAGTCCTATTATATTGCTCATAGACGATGAGATCCAGATCCGTCGATTACTCAGAGTCGCTCTTGAAAAAGAAGGATATAGGGTAGAAGAAGCAATCTCAGTGGACGATGCATTATCAAAAGTTTATATGCTTCGTCCTGATTCTATCATCTTAGATCTAGGTTTACCGGAAAAAGGCGGAGAAGAATTCCTAAAGAAGATCAGAGAGTCAGGTTCAAAAATACCGGTATTAGTTTTAAGCGTTAGAGATTCCGAAAAAGATAAGATCTTTTTGTTGGATAGCGGTGCGGATGATTATCTTACTAAACCTTTTGGGGTTGGAGAATTACTTGCTAGGATCAGAGTATTATTAAGACATTCTTCACCCGAAAAAACGGATGTTAAAGTAAGGATCGGACTTTTGGAATTGGATTTCGGGACTAGGAAAGTTTTGAAAGAAGGTAGGGAAGTGAGACTAACTCCTACAGAATATTCTTTTCTAAAATTGCTGGCGACTTATCCGGGAAAGATAGTGACCCAGACCCAGATCTTAAAAGAACTCTGGGGTCCGAATCAAACGGCAGAATCAGGATATTTGAGAGTTTATGTGAACCAGATCCGTAAAAAAATAGAAAAAGATCCGAGTAATCCTGAGATTTTGATCACAGAACCCGGGGTGGGATATTTTTTGAGATCAAACGAGTAAGTTTCTATTAGTCTTTATAACGGACCAAGAATAATCCTGAGCCGTCCGAAAGTTCCCAATTCCTGAATTCCGTTTCTTCTTCCCAGGTTTCTAGATCGCAGATCACAAGATCTGCTTCGGAAAGTACCTGAGGATTTTCTCCCTTTAGGATGGTGATCTTTTCTTTTTTGAGAAGATTTCTTTCTTTTTGAGAGAATTGAGGAACACGTCCCTTAGGATCCCAGATGGAAAGTTTGGCTCCTATGTTTTTGGCCATTGCCAAAGCGAATCCTAATAGTTTTACGTCCTTATCCGAGTAAACTGCTAAGATAAAACGATCTAGTTCCTTTAATTTTTCTGCGACGAGTATTCCTGCGTTTGTTTCCGATTCGGAGAGAAGTGTTCTGATCTTTCCTCCTAATACATCGTCGCTGAACAATGATTTGGCGCCGCCGGTCAGGAATATATTATAATTTCCTGATTGGATCGTTTTGAGTATGTCTCTTGTGACATTATCGGAAGGTTTATATAGAGTATTCAGCTTGATCCCGAGTTCTTTAGAAAGTTTGAATAGAGGTTCGAAACTTTTTTTCTCATATTTCTGAGCTGTTTTGCCTGAGATCCAAGAATCCGGAGTAAGGTGAAGTGCGGTCACTTCTTTGCTCTTATTTCCGTTTTGGAATAATCCGGAAGCAAGTCTTAATAGATCCACACCTCTGGAATGTAATGCAAACGCGAGTAATATACCTTCTTCTCTTTTAGCTTTGACAACCGAGAATATTCTCTCTATTAAATTCAAACTTGGACCAGTCATATAAGTTGTGACCAGGGCCATAAGTACCATCATGGAGAATATCTGAGAGGATAATACTCCGATATCGTAGCCGATATTGAGTACGATCAACTCCATGAGTCCTCTGGTGTTCATGAGTGCGCCCAAGGATAAGGAATCTTTCCAGTTGTTTCCGGACGCCCTCGCCGCGATAGCACTTCCTGCGAATTTACCGACAATCGCTACCGTAAGTACCATAGCGAAGTCCCACCATAGATTGCCTTGGTTCAATAGCCCGATCTGGGTCCTAATACCGGTTAACGCGAAGAATAATGGAAGAAAGATCGCAGTGCTTAGATCTTCCACCTTCTCGGCTAAAAGGGTGCGTAGTTTCGGTTTGTCGGGCATTACAACCCCTGCCAAAAACGCTCCGAATAACGCGTGTATTCCGATGGATTCCGTGATCCAAGCGGATGCGATCGGGAAAAGTAAGAATAGAGCCACCGCCATTTTGGTGAATGCTTCTCTGTTTGTGAAAATCCCTCCCGCTCTGTGCATTGCAGGCTGCACGATCTTCCACATTATAATAACATAAATGATCGCAAGGATTATGGTGAATAACGCCGCTAAAAGTCCTCCAGCTTGAACAAGAGCGATCACTACTGCGAGTAAACACCAAGCCGTCAAATCGTCGGAAGCCGCACAAGTGAGTGCTAGCCCGCCTAACCTTGTTTTGGTCATCCCCCTTTCTTGGACGATACGAGCGAGTACTGGAAATGCAGTGATACTCATTCCTATCCCCATGAATAAGGAGAAGGATAAGAATGTGACATTGGGAGGAGCCAATGTTTTGTAAATGGAAAGTGCTAAGATCGCTCCGAGTAAGAACGGTAGAAGAATGCTCGCATGAGAGATTAATATTGCAGAGTCCGCTTGGTTTCGGAGGATCTTTAGATCCAATTCCATTCCGACTACGAACATGAAAAATACTAAACCGATCTGGCTTAATAATTGTAAGGAACTTAAAGAAATTTTAGGAAATAAGAATTGATACTGTTCCGGGAATAATAGCCCGAACAAGGAAGGGCCTAATAATATACCTGCAAGTATCTCTCCCACTACGAATGGTTGTCTTACGATTACCGCAAGTTTACCCATCACTCTAGTGGCTGCAATTACGACTCCGATTTGTAATAATAGAAGTGGAAGAGGTTCATGAAAACCTTTCCAGAGTTTTGCTCCCGCTTTTTTCCAAATATCTAGCGGATCTTCAGTGGATTCGACCGAAGTAGAAGAACTTGCTTCAACGAGAACAACCTTACCAATTTCTAATGACTTACCTTGTTTCGTTATGAAAACAAAGGCCCCGAAAGAAAATACTAATAGAGTAATATAGAAGATCGCGTTTCGTTTCATCCTTAGAATCGAAAACCCTCTGAATGTTGGAGTTCCTCCATACTATAAAAATGGAAAGAATGGGAAAAGAATAATACTTAGTTGGATGAATAGAAATATTTTTCCCAAAACCCTTTATCTCTTAGATATTCCATGCCGAACTTTGCAGCCTCTAAGGGGGATAATGTTTCGGATTCACTCTCTATTCTGGATAAGAATAGATAAGATTTTTTCGGTCCCTTCCAAAAGAACCAATACCAAGAGACTGATCTTCCTTGGGCGTATCCCGTTGCTGAATCGGAATAAAAACCGGAGAAGTTCCCAAAGTTGCCGTCTAATCTATGTGTGCCTGTTGGGTTTTTGATCTCACCTGGATCCCTTTCCAGACCGCTTAAAATCGAGTTTAGGTTTTTCTTTCTGACCTCTAACTCTCCATTGAATAGTTTCCATAAGAAGATATAGAACTCTTCAGCAGTCCAAGAATATCCTCCGTCCATCCAAAATGATTTAGAAGGTTCGAAAGGAATTGATGCAGTGAGTCCAACAGAGGATAACCAGGTCCTAAGTTTAGCGGTTCCGGTATCCGTCCAGATCTTCTGGAAATACCAAACAGCGGAACTTTCTAAAGAAGACTTTAGATTCTGCTCCTTCTGCCATCTGATGTACGGGAATTTGGTTTTGTCCCAGGGAAAATATCCATGCGGATCTTTTAATGTTCCAAGTTCCAATGCCGCGAGAGCAAGCACCGGTTGGAATACATACATGGAAGGGGAGCTTTTTTTGCAGTTATCTTCACCCACTTTCAAGAGTGTACCTTCTTCCATTTCAGCCAGGAATAGGCAGACTTTTCTGTCGGAGAGATTTAGTTCTTCCTTTTGGACGGCCGGTGAGTCTGTTCCCGTTTTTACGGAACAGGAAAGAAGAAGTACCGCAAAAGAAAAACGGAATATTCGGTTCATTGGAACCAGGCGTAAATTGTAAGATAGCTGACGAATAGAGCTATAGGAATATAGAACATCAGGAAAATTTTTCCGATCTTTCTCCAATCGATTTTAGTCTTTTCGCGTACGAACTCGGTTAATTCTTCCTTGCTCATGGAATAAAGTTCGCTTGCGTCGTTCCATCCGTAAATGTTCCTGGCGAGTCTACCGATCATTTCGTCTTTATGGGCTTGGATGGTTTCCCAGGCTTCTTCCTTTTCGGAAACTTCGGAAGAGAGAAGGCCGAGGAAAATTTTGGGTATTAAGAACACTCTACCTATCATCAGGCTGGCAACTCTAGTAAATAGTCCTAAGAAGAACATCGCAGAGAAGAGTGGATTTTCTTTTTTGAACCCGAACACGATCCCTAAACTGATCACATAAGCCCCGTATCCTATGTATAAACCTGCGAGTTCGAATCTTCGATTCGTTTTTTTCTCTTTTAAAAATTCTACGTACGGTTGAGAGGATACTGTTTTCATTCTCTTGTTTATCCGAGCTTGGGCTTCCAAAAAATTCTGGATCTGAATGCAAAGATTTTTGGATTCGGCAGGGAGACAAGTATTTCTGATCTTACTTCCGTCATTCCTCTCTTATGTCTCAGGCAAGATCATAAAAAGCAAAACTGAAAATCGCGCCTTCTTCCGAAAATAAGAAAAAAGAAAAGGCGGAGCGGATGAACGGCGCAGTTCGTAAAAAAGAAAGAAAGATACTCACCGGGGAATTTTGGACCTCTAAACAAAGGCAGTCTCATCCAATCCATTATGTGGTAAGTTACAGAGCTTCGTTCAAGCCTGAATTGCCCGCCTTCTTTATTGGAAAATATTTGGAAAATCGAAAGGGGATCGTTTTCGATCCTTTCGGTGGCAGAGGGACCACTGCGGTCCAAGCAAATTTAGAAGGTTATGCCGCCATTCATAACGATATCAGTCCTATGTCCTTATTCCTCGCGAAATCCAGACAGACTGTACCTTCTATCGAAAGACTGGAAAGAGCGCTTGATTCTCTCAATCTGAATACAAAAATAAAAGAAGAAAAAGAAGACGAAGGTCTTTTACATTTTTATCATAAAGATACTTTAAAAGAGATCAAGAACCTAAAAAAGATCCTGGCTGATTCCGATTCCGCAGAGCTCCGATATTTGGGTTTGACTGCATTATCCAGGCTTCATGGCCATAGCAACGGATTCTTTTCCGTTTATAGTTTTCCTCAGATCTCCATTCCTCCTTTGGCTCAAAAAAGAAATAATGAGAAGAGGGGAGTTGTCCCTGATTATAGGGAGATCAAACCAAGGATCCTTCAAAAAATGAGAAGGGACCTGAAAGAATCTCTTACACCTTTTTATCATGAGTTTTCTTCCAGGAATAGATACACCAATCATTCTTCTTTGGATCTATTCGGTCTGGAGGAGAATTCCGTGGATCTGGTTGTGACCAGCCCTCCGTTTTTGGACAAGGTAAATTACGAAGAGGACAATTGGCTTAGATATTGGTTCTTAGATATTGAATTGGAGAAGGACCAGAAACCAAGTATATTCGCGACTCTTGCAGGTTGGTGTGAATTCATCCAAGGAACCTTAGCGGAACTTTCCAGAGTGGTAAAACCAGGTGGAACAGTGGTCATGGAAGTGGGAGAAGTCAGAAAAGGTAAAACTGTATTCAACTTGGACGAGTATGTGATCAAATGTGCGGAATCTACCGGCCTTGTCTGGGAAAATACCTATATTAACGACCAGAAATTCACGAAACTCGCCAATTGTTGGAATGTTTCGAATAACGAAAAGGGCACAAATTCAAATCGCTGTGTAGTTTTCCGTAATTTGAAGTAGTATTCTCACGCAGAGTCGCCGAGCCACAGAGGGTATTGTTGGAATTCCAACAAGTAGATTGCAAGGCTTATAAAGTAATGTAGGAACTCCTACATGACAGCTTTTTCTCTGCGTGAGAATGGCCCTCTGCTACCTCTGTGTCTCCAACTACCGAAAAACCGGTATTTTGTCTCAAAAATCCTG
>NZ_RQHS01000002.1 GCF_004770895.1 Leptospira dzoumogneensis
GACTCCTGATGTTCCCAAAGAGCGATAATATTTCCGGATACTAGATACAGTCCTCCGGGTTTTCTACTCGTGGCAGTCTTGGACGTATCCAATTGAAGCGTGGTCGTATATTCCAAAAGACCATCCGAAAGATCGACAACTCGCAGATAGATTCCGGTATTCTTGGTTGAACTAAAAGCAAGTAGCCCGTAACCCGTCATTGCATTTATAGAAATCGCACTTGTATTTCCTGCAATACCAAAGGCATTCGGCCCCAAAGCAGCGTTCGTCGTTAAATCGTAAACTCGAGCGACCGCAGTTGTGTCTGACCTTCTCCAAACAACGAATGCCTTCCCAGCAGTGGCGTTCACGGCGACGGAAGTGACATTTGCAGCTCCAGTAGTCCCTGACAAATTGACTGGGCCGGCTTGCTTCGTTCCCGTTGCAAAATCAAATGTATAGCCATTAACTATATTTGAATCGACGCCATAGCCAACGGCTATAAATGCGGTATTCCCTCCGTCACTGTCCGCGTTAAGCACACAGGTCATTCCGACTCCGCTTATAAGAGCGACTCCAAATCCGGTTCCGGATGTACCAGCCACATCTCCTTGAAAATTTCGGCCATAGACGGTATGATATGTCGTGGTAGTAAATAAAACAGTGGAGGTAGCGACAGTCGACCAAACTGCAATTGCCTTTCCGCCTCCTCCCATAGCAAGGCCCAAACCTCCAGAAGTATTCGGACGGGTTGCCACTTTGATTTCCGATCCGATGGCAGGGAAATTAGCCGCTGTCAGATCTCGGAAGGCGATGTATATATCCACGCCATTTTCCCAGAGAATTGCTGCCTTCCCCGAATCCGTTTTAACTACGAATTTACCGGTCGCATTAGCAGTGTTGAGTTTTACTTGGGCCCCACCGGCCAAAACAGTGCCTGTGGAGATTTGCATGAACTTACCTTGGAGAGTGTTGTCTTGTCTCCAAACGGTAAAGGCGATATCTCCGTAAGTGACCGTTTGAGGTTCTGAGAGAGTAGTAACGGAAACGTTCTCATTTACAACGAAGTCGTTCGTGCTAGATTCTAGACGATAACTACGATTCGTGCTTGTTGCCGTTAGACGGAATAGACCATTCGCCAAGAAGGAATCGAAGGCCCCTCCATCCGTTCCGGAGTTCCAAGCTCCAACACCATAATT
>NZ_RQHS01000003.1 GCF_004770895.1 Leptospira dzoumogneensis
ATTAACCCTCCTTTGCATACGTTTAGTGTTACCTATGTTCCCGGTCTATTTTGTTACCCATGTCTCCGGTTTGTACCAGGGTGGGGGCGATCTTAATACAATTGTAGGAACTCCTACAATTTCACTCTTCGCAAAAGATCGCCGGTTGATTATTTCAGTTTTTCCAAGTATTTTCCAAGGTTGCCGATATGTTGTTTGCCGCCTTCGATCGCACCGTATTTTTCATTCACTCTTTCCAGTTCTTCTTTGCTCGGGAAAATTTGCTCCATTATAAGATTTGTGCCTTCTCCAACTTCTTCGAATATAATTTTTGATTCGAAATGGACGTCCTGATCACCTTCTCCATCACCTAGATGTTTATAGTGAATGTGAAGAGGTTCTTTGATATCGGTGAATTGGATCTTGTTTTTATAATCATGTCCGTCCGGCCCGTGCATAATAAATTCCCAAATTCCACCGTTGGTAAAATCCATACGCTTAGTGGTTAATGTAAATCCGTCAGGTCCCCACCATTCCGCAAGATGTTCCGGGATCGACCATACTTCAAAGAGAAGTTCCGTTGGTACGTCGAAATATCTTTTATAAATGACCTTGTTACCTTCTATAATTGTTTCCACGTTATTTTTTATCACGGGTTCTCTCCTTTTTGATCTTTAATACGTATCGATCTAATTTATCCAGACGCTTATTCCATAGATCGATGATATCCAATAACCAATCTTCCATTTCGTTAATACTCGGACCGTTAAGACTATAGATACGTTTTTGCGCTTCCTTCTTCATGTTCAGAACTTTGGCGCTCTTTAATACTTTCAAGTGATGAGAAATAGCAGGTGCGCTTATTTTAAAATTTTGCCCGATCTCGGTCGAGGTGAGTTCGCCATTTTTGGCCACCAATCTCACTATTTCTCTTCTTGTATCGTCTGCAAGAGCGGCGAAAGCGTTCATAAATCTATTATTTAAACAGTTATTTAATTAAGTCAATGTTTAAATAATAGATTTTTTGTTTTAGGAATGAGGGCTTAGAGATCGGTTTATTAGAAGAGGAACCGGGACTCGAAGGCTGGTCGGATTTTGGCTTAAGAAGGGAATATTAGAGAAGTAGTTAGCGATGTTGGAATTCCAACATGAGTTTGTGGTGGAGGATTTTGTTGACAAAAGGAGAATTTTGTGGTAAGCGAAGAACGAACTCTCCCACGAGGCCCTCCTCCTCCACCCGAATCTGGGTGGGGGCGCCGGCTTGAACCATTGTAGGAACTCCTACGGCATCATCCAGATAAACTAAATCAGGATTCTTCTATTAGTTCCAACATTCTTTCTTTCTCTCTGGTATCCGCAGGATAACAAAGAGTTTGGTTGGCCGTAGAAGTCTGGAAGTCTTTGTTCTTTCTATCCAATTCTACGATTCTGTTTCGGATCTTACGAACTACGATCTGGGTCTCTTCCCTATCTTTTCCATCGAGGACAACTACGTATTTTCCTTGGCCGACTCTATAACAATAATCCGTTTCTCCCAGATTTTCCTGGATGGACGCTCTGAGTTCTTCGCAATAATGAGCAAAAAAACCGGCGCCTTTGATTCGGACCATTCTAGTTGTGTTTTGGACCTTGAAAACAGTAAGACTGAAAGGAGTTCCTATCTTAGTGGCTCTTGAGATTGCTTCGTCTATTCTGGATTCTACGGGACTGAACGGATCTCTGAATACCGCGTCTCTTTCTTCCAACATTAATAAATTAGAAAGTACCGGAGATGCAATTTCAGAAATACCAACTGCGGTTTCTCGATCCGTATCTGTCCAAGGTCTTTCCGTTTCGTGGATGAATAACATTCCCACAAGCCAATTCAGGTTTAAAAATGGAAGAATGTCGAAATCGTGCATGAGTCCGATCTCATCGTTGGACAATTGAGATAATAGCTCTGGATTTTTTCTGAAATTTGCGATCCTGAATACTCCAGGAACGTTAGCGACTATTCCAACTAAATTGGAATCCAATCCTAATCTAAATTTTCCGGAAGTATCCGGTGTAAGTAAGTTTGTTCCGAATACTTTGTATTCTTTTCTGGTGCTTCTATCTAAAAGCAGGAAACTCCAACGTCTTAGCCCGAGCTCCTTTTTTAATACTTCGACTAAATAATCATATGCCTCGTCCATATCTCGGACTCCGGCCAGGTCTCTTGCTGTAGCGAGTATTCTTTCGTTACTCTTGACAACTTGGTTCAGGCGATCGTTTTCTTGGTGAAGCGCTTCCAAGTCCATGATCCTTCTTAATACGGATCCTGCCATTTCTCCTACGATCTTCAAAAATTCCAGGTCTTCGATCGTATAGTCTTCGCCTGCGACCGTTTTGCTTAATATTATAATTCCATAAAACTCGTCGTAACTACGGATCGGAACGAGCATCTCTGCTTCCGTTTTTTCTAGGATCTCTTTCTCTTTTTTAGGAGGAGAATGTTTTAAGATCTCTTTCGCATATACTACGGAAGGTGTTTTTAATGCAGCTTGGTAACTTTCGTCCCCAACCTCTAAAACCCAGTCAGGATCCGCTCCGATACCTTGGGCCTCCACTACTCTGAGCACATCGTATTCTCCATTTGTAGAAGAGAAGACTACGATTGATTCGGCACCGATCTGCCCTTGGATAGAGAAACTTAAGTTCTCGAAGAAGTTGGTAAAATCTTTGGAAGCTGAAATCTCTTTAGAGATTTCGAATGCAGATAAATAGTTCTCCAATTTTTTACGGGAAGCGATCTGTAGATCGATCGGCATCGTAGAATAATCGGAATCATCATCGAATAAGAACTGTGCGTTCTCGGTATCGCTCTGCTCTTTACTGAAAGGACGAGTTGCTTCTTGGCTTGCTTGGTTTTCCGCGTCCTTAACCCAATCATCGAATGGATCTTGAATCGCATCCGGTTTAGAAAGTCCGAGAGGGATATTCTCTTCTTCCTTTGCTTCTTCCGCTTTAGACAATAATCCTTTGTGTTGAGTTTCTTCCGGAAGATCTCCGAAGTCCGCACCCAGATCCGAATCTTCCAAACCCAATCCGAGGTCGGGATCTACTCCAAAATCCGATTCTTCTTCCGTAAAAGAACCGAAGTCTGTAGAAGAAAGATCAAAGTCGCTGCTTACATCTTCTCCAAAACTTTCCTCGCCGAAAGCGGAGTCTGGGAAAGAAACTTCCGAATCTGAATCTTCTCCTCCGAAAGTTTCATTTGAAGTTTCTGTTCCGAAATCAATATCTCCGAAATCTGCAGAAGGAGAATCAAAACTAAAATCTTCATCAGAGGAAGTGGAGACAGTCGCAGGTTCGAAGTTAGTAGGGTCTTCATAGGCAGAAGATGCCTTCTCTTTTCTTCCGCCAAAATCCATTGCCTTTTCTAAAAGGCCTTTGGCACGTACTGCCATGGATTTTTTCAAAAGAGAAGGTTTTTCATCTCCGGAAACTGCAACCGAAGATGATTTAGTTCCGGATTCCAAATTCCCGGAACGAATAAGACGAGTGACCTTGTCTAATAGACCCATCGTCAAACGCCGATTTGTTTCATTAATTTCTTATAAAGTTCGAAATAGTCGGAACGAGAGAAGTCACGGATCATATCGTCCGGAAGATTTCCGAGTAACTCATCCAGATAGAGAAGAATTCGTTTCATCTCATCTTGGGTAGGAGTTGCTTCACCGGTTTCGACTTCTTCTGCAGCAGCTCCTGCTTGGCGGATCTCTTCCAGAGGAGAAAGTTCATTCTCGTCGGCATACTCGTCCAAGATAAAGTTCAGTTCCGATTCCGGAGCCAATTTTTCTATAGTCGGGATAATCTCCCCGCCCACATCTTCTGCAAAATCCAAACCTGAAATTTGGATATCATCTTCAAAGGAGCCCAATGCGTTCAGGTCGTTTGCTTCAGGAGGAGAAGATAATAATTGGTCCAAGTCCTCTGAATCCACCTCTTGCGGAGTTTCATCCGAGAGTAAATTCCCTAATTCGTCATTGGATAATGTGATCGGCTCATCCGCTCCTTCTCCCAGATCCCAATCGGAAGGTGCGGCAACGGAATTCTCTTCTCCTGTGCCAAGATCGTTGAGATCCGCAACAGGTCCGTCCCAATCTATATCATAATCGGTAGATACGTCAGGTGTCCCTATATCGTCTAACTCGTTGATCGGAAGTGAGATTGGTTCGTCAGAATCTTCCATTAGATCGGAAGAAGCGGTATCTACTTCAGGCTCTTCTTCCAATAAATGTCCCAACTCGTCTTCAGAAAGTGCGATAGGTTCATCCGCTTCTGCATCTAAACTGAAGTCTCCGAATTCTACAGGAGCAGCGTCTTCATGTTCCTCAGGTGGAGCATCCGCAAATATATCCGCATCCGAAGCTTCTTCTTCTCCGGAAGATAATAGGTCTCCTAATTCGTCGTCTGAGAGTGCGATCGGTTCGTCTTCTTCCGAATCCAAGGAAGAGACTGTTTCCTCTTCTCCGGAGAGTAAGTTTCCGAGTTCATCGTCTGAAAGTGCAATCGGTTCGTTATCATCTAAGTCGGAGGAAAGATCTAAAGAAGTTCCGGTATGTTCTTCTTCCTCTTCTGTTCCGGATGATAATAGATTTCCAAGTTCGTCGTCTGAAAGTGCGATCGGTTCGTCCGGATCGGAACTTTCGGAGAAGAAATCTTCTTCGGAAGTTTCCGTAGGAGAGAAGCCCAGCAGATCGGAATCGGAACTTCCTAAAATGTCCTCATCGCTTGCGGAAGTGAAGTCCCCTAAAGATTCTTCGAATGCTTTTTCTTCGGACTTAGCATTGTCTTCGAAATCTCCCAGATCCAATCCTGTATCCAGAGGATTTTCTTCTTCTCCCATTCCGAAATTGTCGAAATCTGAAACAGGAAGAGAAATAGACTCCTCTTCTCCGCCAAATTCGTCTTTGGCCTCTTCAGGCTCTGAATCAAAATTAAAATCGCTTAGGTCTAGTTCAGAAGAAGGATCAGTATCTTCTTCCATTCCAAACTCCGACTCTGCAGTAGGAGCTCCTACAGAATCAAGATCGTCTAGTTGGATACTTTCGATCTCGTCCTCATCACCTGAGGATAATAAATTGCCTAATTCGTCGTCGGAGAGTGCGATCGGCTCGTTTGCTTCTTCTATATCAGAGGAAGAAGTATGCTCTTCGGAAACCGAACCAAGATCCAGATCTCCAAAATCTCCCATCTCATCGAAAGAATTTTTGCTCTCTAAAGAAGGATCACCTTCTAAAAGATGATCCAATTCGTCCGTGGAAAGTGCGATGTCTTTCTCTTCTTCGCCTTCGAAATTAATGTCTTCGGTCAATTCGGAAGAAGGAGTAGATATATCGTCTCCGCCAAGATCTCCGAATCCTTCTTCTTCCATATTCGGACTGAAGTCTTCCGCCATGATATCGTCTAACTCATGTTCGGAGAGCGAGATCGGACCTTCGTCATCCGAAACGATTTCGTCTTCGAATGTTTTGGAACCTGAATCTTCCGGCGCGGAAACTTCTTCTTCGTCCATGGAGAAGTCTGCAAGATTGGAACCTATATCAATATTATGTAATTCGTCATCTGAAAGTGAGATAGGTGTCTCATCATCCAAGTCTGCGTCCGAGAGTCCGACTACCTCGTCTTGGTCGGAACCTTCTCCGCCCCAATCGAATGGTTGGTCGTCTGAATGGAATGCGGAAGACGGCACTTCTCCAGGCTGAGAAAAATCTCCCAGGTCCAAGGAGCCTAAGTCTCCGAATGCTTCCTCATGATCTTCTACGGAAGAAGTAGAAGGACTAGATTCTTTCCAAGAAGGAGCGGAGGAAGAAGATGTAGAAGGAGATAGATCATCGTCAATATCCAGAAGTCTGTCGATCTCAGCATCGATCATCGGATCTGTGAGTTCGAAATCGAAATCTTCGTCCAGATGGACAGACTCATCTAATTGGCTTAGGTCTGAACCGAAATCCGTTTCTTCCGGTTCGAAGTTCGGAATATCATCCGGATAATCGTCTCCGGAGGAAGCGAGTAATTCCTCAAAGCCTTCGCTGTCTGGAGAATCTCCCGGAACGGAATCGAAATTAAAATCGGAGGAATCCCCATCGCTAGCCAAGAGAGAATCTATTTCGTCCAAGCTCATTTCACTCGGATCAAAATCCTCTCCATTTCCGGCTGGAAACCCCTCTCCCTCGTCTATCGTAAAATCGTCCGCCATGCTTCCTACAGTATTCTAAAAATCCGTCTGTCTAATTCGGAGGATCTCCTAAGTTGCAGGAAATACAATCCGAAAAAATTTCGAGGCAAGTCCTCTATATTAGAAGACCTTCTCTCATTTATGGGACACTTCTTTCGGCTGAACCGATAGAAGTGTCCCTTTATAATTTTCGGAATTTGGAACCCCTAAATATTAGCGGGAAGCTGCTAAAATTCGGGTTTTTGCTTTTAGGACGAGAGTATTTTTCTCGCTGGAGGCAGGAAGAGCTTCCGCTTCTTCTAGGGCTTTTTGGGCGGCTGCAAGGTCGATATCTTCTTTCAGGCTGCCGTGGTCCGTCAAAATCGTAACTTTATTGTCTCTTACTTCGAAAAACCCGCCTTCGATTGCGGCGATTTTGGTTTTATTTCCTTGTCGGACTTCCAATACGCCGATCCCAAGCAGGGAAACAAGAGATGTATGGCCCGGATACACTCCGAAAAACCCTTCGCTTCCAGGCACGACGATGCTGTCCGCATCGCCGTGGAAGAGTAGTTTTTCTGGAGAGATTACCGATACGTCTAGCTTGGCTGCCATCGATTATGCTCTCAGGTTTTTGGACTTCTCGATCGCGTCTTCTATGGTTCCTACCATGTAGAAGGCTTGCTCTGGAAGATGGTCGCAATTTCCGGAAATCAACTCTTTGAAAGAGCGAACTGTATCCGCAAGTTTTACGTATTTTCCGGGAGATCCTGTGAATACTTCCGCTACGTGGAAAGGTTGAGAAAGGAATTTCTCGATCTTTCTTGCTCTCGCAACAAGAACCTTATCATCCTCGGAAAGTTCGTCCATACCAAGGATCGCGATAATATCTTGAAGATCTTTATAACGCTGAAGGATCCTTTGCACCTCACGAGCAACACCGTAGTGTTCCGCTCCCAGAACTTCTGCGTTCATCACGCGGGAAGTAGAATCGAGTGGGTCAACCGCAGGATAAATTCCTTTATCAGAGATCGCACGAGAAAGAACCGTAGTTGCATCCAAGTGAGCGAACGCGTTCGCAGGAGCAGGGTCAGTCAAGTCGTCCGCAGGAACGTAAATCGCCTGAACGGAAGTAATGGATCCCTTACGAGTGGAAGTAATACGCTCTTGAAGAGCACCCATCTCTGTGGAAAGAGTCGGTTGGTATCCTACCGCAGAAGGCATACGTCCGAGTAGAGCCGATACTTCCGATCCCGCTTGGGAGAAACGGAAGATATTGTCTACGAAGAGTAGTACGTCTGTTCCGATGGAATCACGGAAATGTTCCGCCATTGTAAGTGCAGAAAGAGCGACACGAAGACGAGCGCCAGGAGGCTCGTTCATCTGACCGTAACAAAGAACGGTCTTGTTGATAACTCCGGATTCTTTCATCTCTCTCCAGAGGTCGTTTCCTTCTCTAGTTCTTTCGCCAACACCTGCGAATACGGAGAATCCACCGTGTTGTTTCGCGATATTATTGATCAACTCTTGGATAAGAACTGTCTTACCTACTCCGGCTCCTCCGAAGAGTCCGGTCTTTCCACCTTTGATATAAGGTGCAAGAAGGTCGATAACCTTGATCCCTGTTTCGAATACTTCCGTTTTAGGAGAAAGGTCTTCGTAACTTGGAGCCGCTCTGTGAATAGGCTTACGCTCTTTCACTTGGATAGGAGCGCCTTCATCGACTGGATCTCCCAGAACGTTAAAGATCCTTCCGAGGGTTACATCCCCAACCGGAACGGAAATAGGAGCTCCTGTATCGGAAACATCCTGTCCTCGGACCAAGCCGTCAGTGGAAGAAAGAGCGATCGCTCTTACTGCACTACCACCGATATGCTGCTGCACTTCGGCGATAATTTTTTCCTTTTTGCCGTCTACGACCGCGTCGATTTCAAGCGCGTTAAAAATTTCGGGCAGATGTCCGGACTCGAATTCGATATCCAAAACGGATCCGATGATTTGTTTTACTTTACCTTTGCTCATCCAAGTACTCCAATACCAGAACTAGTTTAGCGAGTCCGCACCCGCTACGATCTCCGAGATCTCCTGAGTGATCTTCGCCTGACGAATACGGTTATAACCGCGGGTCAGAAGTTTGATCATCTCGGAGGCCGCGTCCGTTGCGGATTTCATGGCCACGCGCTTTGCGATCTGCTCGGAACAATTCGCTTCCAAGATCGCCTTTAAAAATGCAGTTTTTACCACTAAAGGAAGAAGTGATTCCAAAATATCAGCCGGACTTGGCTCATACAGAACATTGGAACCTACGTTAGCTTCTCCTTGTGCTTCGAACGGAAGAACCTTAGTAACTTCAGCCTCTTGGTTTGCAGAAGAATGATAAACTGTGGAGATAATTTCCACTGAATCCACTTCTTCACTTGCAAATAGACCCAAGAAGAAGTCCGCAAATTCTTCCGCTTCCTTGTAACCGGACTTGTCGTCGATATGAGTGTAGGATTTTTCTATTTTCTCTTTTGCGAATTGGAAATAGGAAATTCCCTTTTTACCTACGACAAAAAGTCGAACATTCACGCCCTGATCTTTCAATTCTTGGATGCGATTTTTTGCTAAACGGATGGTCTTGGAGTTATATCCTCCACAAAGACCTCTGTTTGCAGTGATCACAAGAAGAGCGATCGAACGGATCGTATTCGGTTTTCTTAAATAAGGACTTTTTACTACGGAAGCAAGGGATGCAAGCGCTCCCACCAATTCCTTAATTTTATTAGAGAATGGATGGGACGCGTTCACCCGATCGCTCAACTTTTTGGATTTAGCCGTAGCGACCATTTCCATAGTTCGAGTGATCTTCCGAGTGTTCTTAACGGAGCTGATCCGTTTTTTTATTTCCCGAGGTGTAGCCAAGATTTTTCTCCGCTTACTTCAGGTTCCTAACAAAGTCGGCTGCGATAGAGGCGATGACCTCTCCCAGTTTTCCTTCGTCCGAAATTTTCTTTTCGGTGCGAATAGCGTTCAATACTTCAGGTTGTTGTGTGCGAAGAACGTTTAATAAATGTGCTCCGAACTCTCTCACCTTAGGAACCGGGACCTTGTCCATATGTCCTCTGGTTACCGCGAAAATTTCGACCACTTGTTCTTCGACAGGATATGGGCTGGAAACAGGTTGTTTCAGCATCTCAACGATGCGATATCCTCTGTCCAACTGAGCCTGAGTGATTGGATCCAAATCGGTTCCAAGTTGAGCAAATGCTTCCAACTCTCTGAACTGAGCTAATTCCAATTTCATTTTTCCGGCGACTTGTTTCATCGCTTTGATCTGAGCGGCAGACCCCACACGAGATACGGAGATACCCACATCCACTGCAGGACGAACCCCGGATGCGAATAAGTTGGATTGCAGATAGATCTGACCGTCGGTGATCGAGATCACGTTAGTCGGAATATAAGCGGAAACCTCACCTTCTTGGGTTTCGATGATAGGAAGCGCGGTTAAGGAACCTGCTCCATATTTTTCGTCCAATTTAGCGGCTCTTTCTAATAAGCGAGAGTGAAGATAGAATACGTCTCCAGGATAAGCTTCGCGGCCCGGAGGTCTACGAAGAAGAAGACACATCTGGCGATAAGCAACCGCTTGTTTCGATAAGTCATCATAAACAACCAAGGTAGCTTTTTTCTCGTTATACATGAAGTATTCGGCGAAAGAACAGCCGGAATACGGCGCGATGTATTGCAGAGGAGCAGGATCAGCAGCAGTTGCGGAAACCACGATGGTATAATCCAGGGCTCCAACCGCTTTTAGTTTTTCCACGATAGTCGCTACAGTGGAAGCTTTTTGTCCGATCGCTACGTAAACGCAGATAACTCCGGAACCTTTTTGGTTGATGATCGTATCCAGAGCGATGGAAGTTTTACCGGTTCCACGGTCTCCGATGATCAACTCCCTTTGGCCACGGCCTATCGGGATCATTGCATCAATACTTTTGATACCAGTTTGAAGAGGTTCTTCTACCGGTTGTCTTTTAGAAATACCAGGAGCAGGACTTTCTACCGCACGAGTATGTTTGGTATTGATTGGTCCTTTTCCATCCAGAGGCTCACCGAGTGGGTTTACCACACGTCCGAGCATTTCCGGTCCTACCGGAACCTCTAAGATTTTTCCAATTCTTTTTACAGAGAATCCTTCACGGATGTTTTTATAATCTCCGTAAATGATCACACCCACGGAATTGTCTTCCAAGTTGAAAGCCTGACCGCGAACCCCGTTTTGGAATTCTACGAGTTCTCCAGCCATCACGTTTCTGAGACCGAAAACTCGAGCGATACCGTCCCCTACTTCCAGAACAGTTCCGACTTCTTCGACACCCAGATCTTTTTTATAATTTAAAATTTCCTGTTTGAGGACCGACGTAATTTCGTCTGTTTTAATTTTCATACACCACTCCGACCGGTAATTTGCTGTCCAGCAAGGTTTGCCTTACTTTCTTAAGTTGGCTTTTCATGGAAGAGTCGATCGCCAAGTCTTGGAATCTGACCACGAAACCTCCGAGAAGGCTCGGATCTTCACTTGCTTCCAAGATGAACTCCGATTTGAATCTTTCTTTTAATACTTCCCTTAATTTGGAGAGAGAAGCCTCATCCATAGCGGGATAACTTTTGACTTTCGCGCGAACTCTTCCTGCTTTACGATCCAGTTCTTCTTGGACAGCTTCGTGAATTTCGGAAAGAAATGAAAATCTTCCCCTACGAAGAAGCACCTGTAAAAAGTTCAGTGTGATTTCCGAAATTTTCCCCTGGAAGGTCTTTAATAGAACCGCCTCCTTATCTTCCCTTTTAACGGAAGGGGTATCGAAAAAATCGCGGAACTGAGGTTCTATCTTAAAAATACTTACGATAGAATCCAATTCCTGTTCGGCTTCTTCCGGAGAAGAACTAGCGTCCGCAAAAGCGGCCGCGTATGTTTTTGGGATCGCAGAATAGCTCATATTACGCGCTCAGTTTCTTGATCTTGCCTAACTCGTTCTCGATAAAGGACTTGTAATCGTCCGCTTTTAACTGTTTCTCCAGAACCAGTGCCGCGACTTGAACGGTCATGTCTACGATCTGTCCTTGGAGTTCTGCCAATGCTTTGGATTTTGCTAGTTCGATATCTTTCAGTGCAGTATCTTTAAGAGCCTTCACTTCTTTCGAAGCATCATCCAACATTTTGTTTTTCAGGTTAGTAGCGTCCGATTTGGCTTCCGCTACGATTCCGTTAGCTTGGTCTTTTGCTTGAGCGATTCTTGTTTCATAATCTTTCAGCAGAGATTCCGCCTCGGAACGTACGTCAGCAGCCTTACGAATATCGTTTTGGATGGTCTCAGCTCTCTCATCCAGAGCCTTGAGGATCACATCCCAAGCGAAAACTTTAAGGATAATGACGACTATCGTGAAGGTAATCAGGGTCCAAATGATCAGACCCGGATTAACGTCTAGTAGTGCGCCTAATCCCCTGTCAGCTGCCAAGAGAAACAAGATTATTTACCTTCAGCCGGTGCAGAAACTTCAGTTTTAGCAGCAGATGCTTTGCTAACTGCTGTATTTAGAGTTCCACCTGCGAGGAACGCAATAACGATTGCGAACAGAGCCGCACCTTCGATAAGGGCTGCAGAGATGATCATTGCAGTTTGGATTTTACCAGCTGCATCAGGTTGACGGCTGATTCCTTCAGCAGCAGAGCCACCGATTCTTCCAATTCCGAGTCCTGCGCCTAAAATAGCGAGTCCAGCTGCGATTCCTACTCCAATGTAACCTAGTCCGAATTCCATTTTATTACTTTCTCCTATTTGAAATCAAAACGCTTATAATTAAAATTAGTGCCTATGCATGCTCGAGCCCACGAAGAGCGAGGTTAGAAGAGCAAAAACGTAAGCCTGTAAGAAGGCCACGAATAATTCTAAGAAATAGATCGCGGTAGCTCCGAAAACCGAGATCGGCGCAACTCCCCAAGATTGGAATTGGAAGATAAATCCGAGCAACGCTAATATGATTACGTGTCCAGCGGTCATGTTCGCCAAAAGACGCACGGTGAGTGCGAACGCTTTAGCAAGTGGAGAGATGATAAACTCCAACGGCCACATTAGGAGGTATAAAGGTGCAGGAACTCCATTCGGAACGGAATGAAGAATGAACTTAGGTCCTTGGTAAACGAATCCTGTTCCGTAGATCAAAAGTAAAGTGATGAGTGCGAGTGTAACGGTAACGGAAACATCACCAGTTACTGTAATACCGTTCCAAACTTTTGCGATCCAGATCGGTTCGTGATGACCCGCATCCGAATGTGCTACTTGAACTTCTTCTCCTGCGTTTACGGATTCGATTCCAAGTTGGATCACCTCTCCTACCGGAGGAATGAGTCCCATCAAATTACAGAATAGAATGAAGAAGAATAATGTGAAAATATAATGATAATAAGAATGTCCGTGACCGTCTGTGTTTGCGTCCACCACATCTTTTTTCAGGAAGCTGATGAAAGCCTCGACTGCGTTTGCGAATCTACTTTGTATCTTTAAAGGATTTTTTGCGATCAAACGAGCCGCTGGAATAAATACGATTAGAAGAAGGAAAGAAACGATCCACATCATCGTAACACGACGAGTGATATGAAGATCTATACCGCCGACGAAATGGAATCTATGACCGGTAGAATGATCTACGAAGATGTTTTCTGCATGAGGATCAAAACCTTCACGTCCTTCGAAAACTTTCTTTCCACCCACATTAAAAGGGAACTCTGCATGGTCCATCAAGTGGTGAACCAATACCTCGTTCAGATCGAAAGGTTTAGCAGCTTCTCCCTCGGAAGCGAATAATGGAAGTGAGAACAATAATAATGCGGTTGCGAAGATTTGTTTCAACATACTTGTAAAGGATCCTCTCGTAAACGACAGGAAAGAAGAGTTTTGGGAGCACCACCCAGGGTTCTATTTCCCGCAAAGTCACTTTAAAACGTCTTTCATGGCGTTTTAAGGGGTCACCTTGCGAATACCAATATTAAAAGGTTGGCGAAATGGGCAATAAAAAAACCGATCACAAAACCTTCGCTTTCCCCTCTCCAGATAAACAGTACTAAAACGGCTAAATGAATAAAAAAAGACAGAACAGTCGTTCCAAATTGGAACAAAAATCCTTCTTTGGAATGTTTCCAAAGGTTATAAAATCTAAAATTATAAATGAATAGAGAGAGTATAAGAGATATTACAATTCCCTTCCAAAAGCCTGGGATTCCTAGCTCATAGAATCGAAAGCAAAGCCCAAGAATCAAAAGAAGGATTACAAAACCTAAATAATACTTTTTAGGTTGTAATTCACCGTCAGAGTCCTTCATCCCAAAGACCGCTAGTCCTTTTTGTCGAATTGGGAAACTCTAGTGAGAAGATAATAAATCCCGTAACCGAATCCGAAAATCGCCCCGAACAGGATCCCGAAAGGAGACCAACCGAAACGTCCATCCAGATACCTTCCTATAAAAACGGAAGCAATGATGATAAATGCAAACTCTGTCCCGACGCTAGCGAGCTGCCAGGGAGAAGCGTCCTTTTTTTCAGGAGGTTTTTGGTCAGGTTCGTCCATTCTATTATTCCAATACGGTCCCGATACGATACCAACGTACCTGCATTCTAGGAATTCTATAGAATATAGTGCTTTTGAACCAGTTCATATTAGAACCTATATCCCCACACTTAGACCTAAATTCTTCCGGATCGTATTTTTGGGCAGAGTCACCGTTCTGTCCTAGATCTTCTGCACTTTTATAAGCACATACATGGTCTTTCCAATTGATGGAGAAATAGATTAATGCTGCTTTTCCGAGTATATTGTCTCTTGGTACAAATCCCCAAAATCTGGAGTCGGACGAATTTGTGCGATTGTCTCCCATCATCATATAATGATCTTCTGGGATCACACAACCTGTGACCTGAAAACATTCTGCGTCTTTGAATTCGTGGGTATAAGGACGGGTATTTCCCTCGATCACATAATGTTCGAAGTCCGGTTTCTTTTCTTTAAAAAGATAATATTGGACTGCCGCATCGTCGTCCAGGTCATCGAATAGATTTCCCTTTTCTTCATCCTTGAAATCGTAAGCGGAGAAGTCCGTTTTTCCTTTTTCCATATATTCTATTTTACCATAGACTGTAGGAAATCCATCTCTCTCATGCAGTACCTTTACGATACGTATACGATCTCCGGGAAGACCGATCACTCTTTTTACGAATCTTTTAGGGAACCAACCTTCTTTCTCTTCCGGAGACACTGCTCCATCCGGAGGGATGAAGGTTACGATATCCCCTCTTTTAGGATCATCATATCTTTTGAGTTCTATATCCGTAAATGGAAGTCTGAGAGAATATCTCATCTTATTTACGAATAAAAAATCCCCTATCTTAAGAGTAGGGAGCATGGATCCGGAAGGAATATTATTCGCATCCAAAACTGAGGATTTAAAAGCTAAGACTAATAAAACGATAAAAAAGAAGGAAAGAGTGGAATCTACTGATTCTTCTCCGAATATTTCCTGGATCCAAGTTGGAAGTTTTTTCAAAAAGGTACTGCCCTTCGGCTGGCTCATAGGTCTATTGAAACGGTATCGGTATTTCCCGTCAATTCGGAAGATTGAGACACAAAGTTCCACTCACGCAGAGGTGCTAAAACGCAGAGGAAGAGGACACGAGTCCACGGAGAATCGATTTACATGCCACCTGTTTCGGTGACTAGGTATGTTTCAGCAGTCCTATCAAAACATAATTTTTCCACCCCACCTCCGTCCGGGTCAAAATAGCGAGGATTATCTCTGACTATAAAACAATCTTCTCCACTTTGATCGATACAATACTGGGTCGTAGTGAGACAAACAAAATAGTTAGCAACCGGATTGAATTCTTCCTTCTTTTTTCCTTTCAGCTCGTCTATGTCCTCCCCGGAACATTGGAAAAAGAGAAATAAACTAAGGGTCGGTAAAATAGGAAGTTTTTTGAGCAATAGGATCCCCGATTCAAATGTCTCTGCGAACCTTATCAGACCTATGCGATCGGAAATAAGTTCCATTCCTTCTCCACCTTGCTGCTTCGTGTGAAATTTTCCTATTTTTTGCTCACGCAGAGGCACTGAGTCACGGAGGGATTATGGTTTTACTACCCGCGAGTGATCGAGCCGGGGTCAAAAAATCGTTTTTGCGATTTTTTGACCGGAGGTGAGAGCACGGTCTGAGCTTGGCGAAGACGCGGCCCAAGCTTTTTTGCTAAAAATCCTTACTGTTTTTTCGAAAAGGACGATATTAGAAATGTGAAAGAGCAGATAGACCGCAAAATTATCGAACTTCGCCGCCACCTGATTTCTTTGAAACAGAGTTATCCTATCGTAGGATTGAAAGGAGGCACGGAAACGGAAGATATGGATTCTGACGAGATCCGAGCGCTTCATATCGTGGCCAAAGATTTGGTTCCGGTCACTGTGAAGATCGGTGGGCCGGAAGCTAGAACAGATATCCGTATGCTTGCTAAAGAAGAGATCGAAGGTATTTCCGCGCCTATGATCGAATCTTCTTACGCTCTCAAAAATTTTATTTCTACTCTTAAAAGTATGCTTAGCCCTGTGACTTTTTCCAAGGTGACTAAGGCGATCAACCTGGAGACTATCACAGGTTATAAAAATCTTTTAGAGATCGCCGACTCGAGTGCTTTCGAAGACTTGGATCAAGTGACTGCTGCAAGATCGGATCTTTCCTCTTCTATGGGAATGATCCCTGATGATAAAGAAGTGATGAAAGTCACTCGCACTATCATTGCTATCTCCAAAGACAGAGGTAAAAAAACTTCCGTTGGCGGAACGATCACTAAACAAAATTTCAGAAAGATCGCGGAAGAGATACGTCCTGATAAGATCAACTCCAGACATGTTTGTGTGGACGCTATGAAATCTTTGGAAAAATTTCCGGAAGAAGTAGCGGAAATTATGCTGCAATTCGAAATAGAATTGTATGATCTATTCTCTCTTTTAAAACCTGAGAAGGCCTACGGTTATAAGAATAGAATGGAAACCAATCGGGAAAGGATCGGCTCCAGAAAGGTTCTCTATTCCATTCGGTAAACAATGGCCAAAGATACAAGAGACTTAATCCTTAGAACTTCCCTCAAATTATTTTCAGAACAAGGGTATCACGGCTCTACCATGAGGCAAATCGCCCAGAGAGCCGGTCTGTCTTTGGGTCTTGCCTATCGTTATTTCGAATCCAAGGAATCCATTTTAGAAGGGATCATAGAATCCCATGATACGATCCTAAAAAAATATCTGCCTGAAAAATTGAATTCTACTGAGAATAGAGCGGAGTTGATCCAATTTTTAGGCGGACAAATCATTAAACTTGTTAAGGAAAATGAAGAATATCTTCGTTTGTATTGGAGCCTTATGCTCCAACCCAAGATACATAGATTAAAAAAACGGAATATTCATCTAGTGAATCTGATCTTTTATGAAAATTCCAAAAAGATCATCCTCGCCTTAAAACCGAATTATACCGAATTCGAAGTGAAAAATCTTACATCTGCTATCATCGGTTATATGATCAATCATTTGACCAATAAGAGAGAATTCACTCTGGAAGATTTCCGAGCGTATATAGTTTACGCATTAGAGAATACCTAAGGTTTAAAAAATCTCTCCGAAAAGATCCGTATTAGTAAAATCAAATGATACGTTTTCTTTCCTTCCCTACTCCCAAAGAAAAAAATCCTTCTTCTAAGGCGATTGCGCGTAAAACGGATACTGCATTCCAGAAAAATTTTTCCCTGGCAAAAACCCTGAACAAAGAGAAGGTCTGGATCGATATTGAAAATCCTACCTCGGAAGATCTTATCTTTTTATCTAAAAACTGCGGTTTCCACGATCTTGCGATAGAAGATTGTGTGAATAGGAACCAAAGGCCTAAGTTCGAAGATTATGAGGATCATGCTTTTATAGTTCTTCATAGTTTCAGATCGGAAGGAGAGCAGTCTTTTTCCGCTACGGAAACCCATGTATTTTTCAATCGTAAGTTTATTGTTTCCGTTCATGAACATAAGGAACCTTTGATCGATTCTCTTTGGCATAGAACTCTGACTGAGCTGAATTTTGCCTCTAAGGGAACGGATCATGTTCTTTATCTTTTATTCGATCTTTTGGTGGATTCTAATTTTCCGATCTTAGACCAGATCTCAGAACAGATCACAGATCTGGAAAACCAGATCCTGATCAGCGAGATAGAGCCCGACTTCATTACGAATATTCTATATGTGAAAAGGAATCTTGTGCGGATGAGAAGGGTCCTTTCTCCTCAGAGGGAAGTTCTGAATCTGATCATGAGGCATGAAGATAAATTTCTCTCACAAAAAGTTAGGTTCTACTTCAGGGATGTTTACGATCATTTGAGCAGGCTCGTAGAGACCATCGATATGGACAGGGATCTGATCGGGAACTCAATGGATGCTTATTTTTCCATTCTTTCCCAGAGAACGAACGATATTATCAAACGACTGACACTGGTTTCCATGATATTTATGCCTCTCACCTTTTTGACAGGGTTTTTCGGGATGAATTTTGCGGACCTACCGTATGGGAACAAGCTTATCCTAAGTGTCTCCCTTGCCACTATGCTCGCCATTCCTGGAAGTATGATTTTATATTTTAAATATAAAAATTGGTTCAAAGATTAGTCCAAGTCTTATGGACAAAAAAATTGCAATCGTAACCGGCGCGAGTCGAGGCATAGGCGAAGAAGTTTCCAAACAACTTTCCAAATCAGGGATCCACATCCTATGCGCTTCCCGCAAAAAAGAAGATTCTGAAAAAACCGCATCTTCCATCCAAAAATCAGGCGGCTCCGCAGAAACATTTGCACTGGATGTTTCCGATCCGGATTCCATCCAATCTTTCTTGAAAGATGTTCTAGCGAAGTATCCTAAAATCGACATACTAGTGAATAATGCCGGTGTGTATTTGGACAGTGGTTCTATCGAAAACACTACATTAGAAATGTTGCAAGGAACCTTGGATACGAACTTGATCGGACCTTTTCTTCTTTCTCAAAAGATCTTAGGTGTGATGAAGAAGAACGGCTATGGCAGGATCGTAAATGTCAGCTCAGGTATGGGTCAACTTTATGATATGAGTTCAGGCTATTCCGCATATCGTATTTCTAAAACTGCCTTGAATGCTCTTACTCGAATTCTTCATTCGGAATCTTCCGAAAAAGATATCAAAGTGAATTCAGTTTGTCCGGGTTGGGTAAGAACGGATATGGGTGGCAAGTCAGCAACTCGTTCCGTGGAACATGGTGCTGAGACTATCGTTTGGGCTGCACTTTTGGATAAGAGCGGGCCGAGCGGGATTTTTCTGAGAGATAAGAAAGAGATTCCTTGGTAGAAAGGTGCGGGAACAGAGGAGACTTTGTTTGTTGGAATTCCTACGTTGCATTTTCTTCTCCTCGCGGCAGAATGCAGAGTGTTAATCTTAGCTATGCTTTCGGTTTATATTGACGGTTTTGATTTAGGCTTCAGACTCGTTTGGCCTTACGGCCACCGACTCGCTTCGCGGTCCGAGCGAAGCGAGGAGCCGCCCAGTCACTTCCCAAAAAGCCCCTTGACTCCTTCCACAAATTCTCTTCCGACAGGAAGATTGGTCTCATCCTCGTCTTTCAGATAAATTGTATATGCACCGCCCGCTTGGGATTTTGCCGCGGATACAAGATTTCGGTTCACCATATGTTTTCTGTGGATGCGTAAAAAATCCGTCTTTGGTAATTCTTTCTCCAAGTCGCCGAGAAGCTTAGCGGTTTCATAATCTCCATCCTTGGTATGAAGGACGGAACGTTTTCCATTTGCGGTAAGATAATATAGATCCGCATATAAGACTCGATGGATCAAACCTCCATCACGAAAAACGAATACTGGATCCGGCTCACCGTTTGCTCTCGAACTGGAAATTGATTTTAGCTGCAGATGATGAAGAGCTCTTTCCATACATGCGGAAAATCTTTCCTTTGTGTAAGGTTTCAGAAGATAGTCGCAGGCTCCCACTTCGAATGCCTTGAGTGTATGCTCTCTGTATGCGGTAGTGAATACCAGTACCGGAAGATTGTCCCCAATTTCCTCCAAAACCTGTAATCCTGTTTTTTCCGGAAGATTAATGTCCAGAAATACCAGATCGAATTTTTCTTTTTTGAGAAGATCGATTGCCTGGGAGCCTGTTCTTGCGATCCCGCCTACTTCGAACTGGGGCCAGCTTTCTAAAAATTTGCGGAGAAGGTCCCTGGCAGGGACCTCGTCTTCTATCACTAAAACCTTATATAGCACGCTATTCATCTTGATGCGAATTCCAATCTTAATGTGGTGATCCCGGATTTATCTTTTTCTAATTTGAGTTCCGCTTCTCCGAAATTATACTCCAACCTGGATTTTATATTATTTAAGGTGCGAGAGAATTCGGATTTTTTATACTCAGGTAACAAATGATGTTCTTGTTTTTCGTTCCCATTATTTTTGATCTCTATTTTTATTCTTCCGAAACTTTCGGCGGCGCTGATCTCCAATATCCCTGCCTCGGAACGATTTTCTAATCCATGTTTAAAACTATTTTCAACTAACGGCTGTAATGTGAGAGGGGGAATTCTAAGTCTGGAAAAGTCCCCCACTTTTTTGATCTTGATCGTCAAAGAATCCGAAAATCGGATCCTTTGTAGTTCCAGATAATTTACCGTAAAATCCCATTCTTCCGAGAAAGGTATGGTTTTTTCGAAAATCCTATCTGATAGGAATCTATAAGTTTCTGAGAGTAAAATTAAAGCATTATCCGCTTTTTGAGGGTCTGTTACTAACAAAGAATGTATGGTATTCAAAGTATTGAATAGATAATGAGGGTCCATCCGGTTCTGAAAGGTCCTGTATTGGATGTCTTTCAGTTCACTTTCCATCTTCTTCCTTCTTTCTATCAGGATCTGCATGGATTTTTCTAAGAAAGAAATGAATAAGGCTAGTATTAAGCTGCTTAGAAGAATATTATAAGATCCTCCGTGAGGCCTTTCTACACCTTCTCCTGCCAATAATAATACATGGATGATCCCGCCTGACGCGACTCCCAAAACGGATGCGATTGCAGAAGCGACCACCAGAAAGGCACCCGTAAAAAATGCACCTTTGTTCATTCGATTCAGGAATTCTACCGAAAACTCCACAATGGAGCATACACAATGTGTGGTCACCTGGGTAGCCAAGAACACCTTCCAAAAAGGCGCTTTGGAATTATGAGCGACTAACAACGAATTCATTGTGCCGATCACCGTATTGATTGTTAACCAGAACAATATCTTAAAAGTGCGCATAGAAAGAATGGTCGAAAAGTTTTTTCCGGTCCCGACTCCACTGATCCTGTATTCTTTTAACCCGTCGATTCCCTTTTTACAATCTTATTCCAGGGAAAGTATCGTTTATTCCAATCGAATGAGAACTACAGAAATCGGATCGACCCGTTTGTTAAATACAAAGTCTGGTAGACAAGAGAGTCAGTATAAGTTTATCTAAACGAAATTTTTTCTTTACGACTTTTGTCGGCAAGTAATCGAGGGGGACCTCTTTGAAAAAGACATCTATTCGAAAACTGATCACCACTGCATGTTTTATTATGGGATCCGTAAGTTTATCCGCAGAGGAGATCGTTACCACTAAAAAAGACGAACCGGACGGCTTCTACGGTTTGAAGATAGGCGGTATCCTCTCCCCTTCTTATAACCAGAGAATGAGGGACGGCGGCTCCGGTCTTACTAATACATATCCGAATGAAGAGCCAGGCTTCTCCACTCCTTGGACACTTTTGACTATTAATAAAGAAATTAAGGAAACCGGTATCAGCCTGGAATTATGGGGAGAATTATTACGTTCTGCTCAAGTAAGCGCGGACACAAGAATGGATGGAGGAGTTAAATCCAATCCTTATATTTTAGGGATCAGAAGGGCACTTATACGCAAGACCTGGGAAACAGGACTCGGAGAGTATTCACTAACGTTCGGAATGCAAGAACTCCCACATACATACACCCAATGGAAAAATTATTGGAGATGGAGATATGTAGATAAAGGACCTCTTGAAAGTCTGGGCTTCGCTCCTGCTCCCGCCGATATCGGGTTAGGTGGGACCGGAAAATGGGATACTTTATCCGTCCAAGCAGTTCTCTCCAATGGAGAAGGTTACAGACAGACCCAAAACACCGACTCCACAGGTTTCGATCTTTCTTCCAGAGTTTCTTATGAACCTAAAATAGGAGAAGAGAATCGTATCGGACTTCATTTCTTTTATAGATCGGCTAACTTAACAGGCGCCGCTTCTTCCGATTGTAAGGAAGGAACAGCATGTCTTGCCTCGGATAATAACCCCGCAACCAGCCTCAGAAAAGATGTTCGTTCCTTAGAAAGTGACTCTTATGCTGTAGAAGCTAATTTTGATCGTAAAAAAATTCTGAACTTCGGACTTGGATACGTGTTCAGAAAACAAAAAGGCGGAGAAGTCCGGGATGTTTCCAAACCTTTCGGTGCGGTGACTCCTGGTTTGGATTCCACAGGAACTGCTGCTTACGCCTGGTTGTCTTTAGGATGGGGAGATTTTAGGATCGTGGGAAGATTAGAAGGAGGAAGCGGAAAAGACGGAGTGCTATCCGCAAACCGAACTCAAATCAATCAGATCATGCCGGGAAGTCCCGAGTCGGATTATTGGAATATACAAACCAATACGATAGGACCTCTGGTAAATTCTTCCGGTTATTCCGTTCGTTCTTCTTTCAGGAGAGGTTCCATATTCGCAGAATGGAATATTACGGATTCTTTACGTGTTTCCATTGGGTACACGGAATCCAGGAACAGAGATAAGGATGGGGGAAGAGAACAATCCTATGTGGACGGGTCCGGAAACGAAAGGACCAAAGCGGAATATGTACAACAATTCCAAGGCGGTGTAAATAACGGGATAGTATCCTATGGCCGCTTGACCAAAGAGTTAACTCTTTGGACCACCATCGAATTTTAAGGAGATATTTATGAAACTAAGAGTTTGGATGATCTTAAGCCTAGTTCTTTCCATCGGTTCCTTGGTTTTAGTAAGCCAAGAGAATAAGGAAAAGGACGCAAGAGTTTCCTTCCTGATCGGAAAAGTACAGCTACAAAAAGGCGGAAAGGGAAGTTGGAACATTTTAAAACAAGGGGATCTGGTTTCAGAAGGAGATATTGTTTCCACAGGGAACGCCTCTAAAACAACACTACTCTATAAGGGTTCCGAGTTTAAAATCCTTCCGAATACAAAACTGAAAATTTCCAGTCTGTACAATGAATCCAAAGACGGTAAACTGGAAGTACAAAGCGGATTTGCCTGGTTCCAACTTGTGAATCTAAAAGGCAAAAAATTCGAGGTAAGCACCCCCACTACCACTGCCGGCGTAAGAGGAACTGCCTTCTCCGCATTCCATGACCATAAATCCAAAGATTCTTCCTTCTGTACTTGTGAAGGTAAAGTTCTGATGAATGGAACAGGTGATCCGAAAGACGGAACCATGCAGGAAAAAGGAAATGGCGGCTATTACCCAGGAAGCGGAGAAGAGCCCAAAAGAAGTTCTTATGAAGGGATTATCGTAAAATTCAAATCTCTTCCTCCTTTCAAGGACCTGATGAAAAAGAATATTTCCCTAAAAAACTGTTTATCCTGCCATACACCTCAAGGTTGGACTCCCGAGGATTCCGTTCCGAGTGATGAGACTTACGGCGGGGGAAAAATGTAAATCTTTTATAAAGATTTTGGAATGTATGAGAGGCTCAAGGATCTGAGCCTCTTTTTTTTATCCTAAGGGCAGGTGATCGCGTTTCCAGGATTAGAAGCAAATGCTCCCTGGAACTGAAGTCCTCCGAATAAATAAGGATACGCTTCCGAATTCGGAATCGGAATAGTAACCAATCTCAGCTTATCCGTAGTAGATTGCAGATTACATTTATTCCCGGAGCTGACATTCGTGATCGCATCCAAGGTTAAGGAACTAGGCAGAGGCACCTGTCTTAACACGTTATTCACCAAAGGAACGATCAATGAACGGATCAAAGGATCTACCACTTGGAAGATCCCCTTAGGGTCCAGACCGAAAGGATTAAATGTAGGCCCTTCCAGAATATCCATCGTATAGGACATGCTTGCTTCGTCTTTTCGGATCACAAGACTCAGTGCGTTCAAATTATTATATTGAGGTTTTCCTGCAGGATCCGGATTCACGAAAGGAATAAAATTGAAGGACCCATCCCCTTTTATACTTACACGAACTGTATTCAGAAGATAACGACAACTGTTTGCAGCGCTATCTGCGGCCGCAGCGCTGCAAGGCACAACACTTCCATTGCCTACATCGGTTCCTGGAAGTCTTCTACCATATATTCTTAATTCCAAATCCGTAAAGTTCACTACCAAAGTGGGAAGAGAATTTGTTCCTCCGAATTTGAACTCACCATTCGGTGCATGAATAGCATAAACGTCAATGTCCACATCATCCTGTGAACTTACACTCGGAACAAATTTAGTCGGATCTCCCGGTTTTAAACCCACTAAAGGCCTGCCCGGAGATAGGATATTCAGTAAGGTTCCTACCTTAACCAACTCTTGGGTCAATTCAAAGAGTGGATCGGAACCCGCATACTGCTTGATCTGATTAATAAATTGTTTATTGATCCTTAAATTTAAGGCACCATTCTGCCAGAGACTATAAGCAGCTTGGGTCACAGTATCCGCATTCAATGTAAGAAGTAATCCAGGATTCGCATTACTTCTGGAGAATGGATATGTCTTTGCCATAGCGGTTCCGGTCGGTATAGGACGAGTGCTCACAAAACCGGCAGCTAATTGATGTCCATGATAATTCGGATCCGTATTTGCAAGAGGAGTTTTGGCAACCAAAGATACGCTAGCAGAAGTTAGTATTCCTTTATTCGTGCCGTCGGATTTTACTACCGCATCGTTTTGAGCCATCAATCTTAAAGACAATGGAAAATTATTCAAAGGTGCGGGTAAATAATCCGGTAGAGTCACATCCAAACCTGGATTATTCAAAGAAACTAATACAGCGTTCATTGCCTCCACGGATACCCTCTCCACAATATCTCTAAGCATTGACTGAGTGATATAAGGAGTTGCCTGTGGAACTGCGTTATTCGCCACACTCTCCGTAATTGGAGAAAGCCAAGAACCCAATGTATCCGTAGCAGCAAGTAGATTTACACCCGCTACATTTAGGTTATTGGTCCATTCTGAAACATAAAAGTTCCCGTTGATCCCATCCGTAGGTGTATAAGGAGTTTTGATCGCGACCGCGATTTTTCCGCTCGAATCAAAACTTGCGTTCGCCTTTGCTCTCGCTAAACGAGAAGTATAAGGTGAGTTCGGATTCAAAGTAGCCGTAGTAGAAAATCCGTATGTATCATCATTTCCTAATAAACAAGCAAGACCTGTACAATCATGAGAATATCCGATCGTAGTGATATCTATCACGGATCTTTTACCGTTCAGATCTACTCCCATTACTCCGTCCGCCTGGACGTAAATTGAGTCCGTAATATTCGTTGTATTATCCGGAGCCAAAGGAGGGACTACTACGTTATTGATATATACGTCCAGCCACATAGGAAGATTTCCTAAAAAGCTTGCAGTAATATTGAATGCGCCGGTATTTCCAGCGATCCCACAATATCCGTTCCCGAATTGACCCGCCATATCCCCATAGGTTTTTACATAGTTCACTGAGATCGGAAAATCATTCGCGGTAATAGACCAGAAATCTATACATCTTCTATCGGAAAAGTTTCCGTTACCATCGGGGTCCCTAAGAGGAGTAACATCCGTGGTTTTAGGAGATCCGGAAAAATCGTTAAATGTTTTATTCGTGATCTTAAAATCCGCATGAGCAAATCTTTGTAGAATATTAGAAAATAATTTTAAAGTCTGAGCTTCGTCAAAAACCGCAGCAGAAGCATTAGAGATCAAAGCGTATGGACTAGAATTTACTTTTCCATAATTGAATCCGAAGGATCTGCGGAATGTTTTTCCGTCGGCAGTGGAGATCTGGAATTCGTATGCGTTTCCACCTTGGTAAGGTTTTAATCCCGCCTTTGCTCCGGAAAAAGCGTTCAAATTCAAAGAAGAAGCTAAAGGTACAGTCATATCGCAGGGAGAAGCCGCGCAAATCACATGTTCCGCAGTGGAACCCATATGTTTTAATTTGATACTTTGGATCTGGTTCGGATTATTAGGATTGGTAAAACTTGCGTTCAGATTCATTGAAATCGTACCGGGAGTCGCATCCAAGTAAGTCAGGTCCTTTTGGGAATTCGCAGGACCCACTCCAGTACCATTTAAAGACATCGTAATATAATAATCCGGTTCGGTAGTAAAGCTGACAGTATAAGGTTGAAGACTTCCCCCTTCCAATCCTTTGGAAGCAGAGGTTAAGGTAAGCTTGTAAGTGGTATTTGCTTTTAATTCACGATACGGATCGAATACCAATCTTCCTCCGGACTTCCAATAGAATGTCCCTCCCTTTTCCGTAGCAGGTCCGGGAAGAAGCGTGCCGTTATCTTCCGTAAAAACAAAGTCCGCTTTTACAGTGCTTGAAAGCATCGGTTCAGAGAAGACGATCTCTAAACTTTTATAACGATCTACCTGAGTGAGACTGGCTAAATTCAGAAGGACCTGAGGTCCGGTGGTCCCGAAATCAACCGGTAAAGTGGCAGGAGTATCGGTTTCAGTATAATTAATATTATTAGAAGTTCCCGGAATAGAACCTCCATCATCGATAGGGATCCCTATGGAACTAAGAAAGGAATCGAGCATTCCTCCCCCCTTTTCGGAATCTTTACATCCCAAAAATAAAAGGGGTACTGCCAGACAGGTTATAACAACCGTCCGTTTAATAAAAATTCTATCTCTTTCACCCAATCCGGTAACCATCTTTTTTCTCCAGTCTTCAATCGCATGATTTCTTTCGAATTCGGCCGGAATCGGCACCCGTCAGTGCCTATCCAACCTCGGACAGGACCTTCTTCTTTCGAAAAACCGCCCAGTCCTTAAGAGTTTATTTTCAATTTTGGAGAAAACTCTTGGTTCAGGATTTATTCTATTTTTATAATATTACCTTTCTATACTTTTGCCTCTTTACATCCTACTTATATGCTATTAAGGACATTGCACAACCGTTCCCGGATTGGTAGCAGCAGCTCCTTGGAACTGAAGACCTCCGAATAGATACGGATAAGGCTCCGTATTCGGGATCGGGATAGTGATCAATTTCAATTTATCCGTAGTAGACTGAAGATTACATACTGCACCTGAAGAATAATTCGTGATCGCAGATACGTTCAGTGACTTAGGCAAAGGCACCTGACGTAATACGTTATTCACCAAAGGAATGATCAATGAACGGATCAGAGGATCCACTACTTGGAATATTCCTTTAGGGTCTAATCCGAATGGATTCACAGAGTTTCCTTCCAGAATATCCAGAGTATAAGCCATACTGTTCTCGTCTTTTTTGATCACAAGGCTCATCGCGTTCAAATTATTATACTGAGGTTTTCCACTAGGATCCGGATTCACAAATGGAATAAAATTGAAGGATCCGTCCCCTTTGATACTTACACGCACCGTATTCAGAAGATAACGACAACTGTTTGCAGCACTATCCGCTGCCGCAGAAGAGCATGTAATCGAGTTCAAGTTAGGGTATCCGATCGGAGTCCCATTCGGTCTTCTTCCGTAAATTCTCAATTCCAAATCCGTAAAGTTCACAACTAATGCCGGAATAGAATTCGCTCCTCCAAACTTGAACTCTCCGTTAGGTGCGTGGATCGCATACACGTCGATATCCACATCATCCGAAGCTTTTACGCTTTGGATCAGTTTGGAAGAATCACTCGGATTCAAACCGACTAAAGTATTTCTACCCGGAGCCAAGATATTCAACAAGGTCCCTACTTTTACTAACTCTTGAGTTAACTGGAATAAAGGATCCGTGCCTGCATACGCCGTGATTGAATCTATAAAAGGTTTATTGATCCTTAAATTTAAAGCACCGTTTTGCCAGAGACTATAAGCGGCCTGGGTCACAGTATCCGCGGTCAGAGTCAAAAGAAGTCCAGGGTTTGTGGAACTTTTAGAGAATGGGAAAGTTTTAGTAAGTGCATCTGCATTAGGAACAGGACGAGTACTCACGAAACCTGCAGCTAATTGGTGCCCGTGATAATTCGGATCAGAAGTCCCGAGCGGATTTTTAGCAACCAAAGCAACGGAAGCAGAACCAACTAACCCTTTGTTCGCTCCGGAAACAGTAGGAACCACATCCGTTTGGAATTTTAATTTTAAGGAAAGAGGGAAACTTTGAAGAGGAGCAGGAAGATAATCCGGCAATATCACGTCCAGACCTGGATTCGCTAAGGATGTCACGACCGCATTTAACGCATTAGGCGCAACCTTTTGCACAACGTCCTTTAACATGGACTGAGTGATCGCAGGTTTTAAAGCAGGGACCATATCGTTCGCGATGGACGCAGTTACCGAGGATAGAAGGTCCGCTGCCCAGGAAGTAGAATCTACATAGTCTACAGAATCCAAAGTTCCGGCATTATTCTTAACTCTCAAATGGTCGGACCATTCTTTCGTATAAAAATTGTCGGAGGCAGTGTTCGCAGGAAGAGCGGCTATAGTCAGAGGAGTTTTAATCGCGATATTAAATTCCCCATTCGAATCCACTACAGTGTTCGTATTTCCGACCGCAGCACGAGGGTTTGCGGTTTCATTCAAATTCACTTCTGCAATTGTAGTAAAATAGAACTTACTTCCGGAACCCACAAGCCCAAGACCGATAGAACTTCTGTTTCTTGCGATAATGGCAAGATTGATGATCGCCTTACGTCCGTTAATGCTAACCTTCAGGTTATTATTTGCAGGAACACTTAAACTTGCGGTGATAGTAGGATCAGCTCCGGTCATCGCAGGAATATTAACTCCTGTGATATAAACGTCCATATCGAAATCGGAACAACCTAAGAAACATCCGTTGCCTACGAATGCTCCAGGATTCGCTCCAGACCCACCGCAGTATCCATCTCCATTATCAGGATCAGTGGAATCCCCGAAACTACGGATAAAATTGATCTCAGAATGATAATCTATACAATAACTTGTTCTTTTAGCAGTACTCTTAGGAATATTAGAAAAATCTGAAAAGGACTTACCAACGATCTTATAATCGTTCTTTGTAAATCTCTCTAAAATCTGGCCGAATAATTTTAAAGCCTGAGTTTCATCTACGATCGCCGCCGCTCCATTTGTGATCAAAGCATACGGAGTAGTATTTACTTTTCCGTAATTGAATCCGAAGGATCTACGGAATACTTTACCGTTAGAGGTAGTGATCTCAAAGATATAAGCATTCCCGCCTTGGAAAGGTTTCAGTCCTGCCTTTGCTCCGGAGAAAGTGTTCAAATTTAAAGAAGAAGCAAGAGGAGCAGTCATATCACAAGGAGGTGCCGCACAGATCACATGCTCTGCAGTAGAACTTAAATGTTTCAGTTTGATCGTTTGAATAGGATTCGCGCCGCTGATCGGAGAAGTGAAACTTGCATTCAGATTCATAGCGATCGTTCCAGGAGCAGCGTCCGTATAAGTTAAGTCCTTAGAAGAATTCGCAGGACCAACCGCCGTTCCATTTAAGGTAGCACCGATCAGATAATCGGGCTCAGTAGTAAATTCTATTGTATAAGGTTGTAGGTTTCCGCCTTCTAAACCTTGAGAAGCACTAGTCAAAGTGAGTTTATAAGTAGTATTAGGCTTTAACTCTTTGTAAGGATCAAAGATCAATCTTCCACCGGATTTCCAATAAAAGGATCCTCCCTTTTCAGCAGCAGGCCCTGGCAATAAGGTTCCGACTTTTTCCTTCAGCACGAAATCAGAAGTCACTGTGGATTGAGTCATTGGCTCAGAGAAAACGATCTCTAAACTTTTATAACGATCCACTTGGTCGGTAGAAGATAGGTTTAATAATGCTTGAGGTCCTGTAGTTCCGAAATCCACAGGAAGAGTCGCCGGCTCGTCGGTATCCTTATAAGGAGTTAAAGACGCACTAGTGGGAAGGCTTCCTCCGGAATCGGTAGCGATACCGAGACTTGTAAAAATCGAGTCGGAAAGACTCGCTTGTTTTTCTCCACCGCATCCAATGGATACTAAGATTAAAGCGAAACCGGTAAGTAAAAATCCCTTGAGTGTTTGCGTCTTCATTTGTGTCGGTAGTCCCGTTATATATCTATTTTTCATCTTAGTGAGAATATCGCATTCATATCGTCCCAGTACGTCGACGTGGGCTGACCTTCATTCCAATTATCATAGAAGAAAGCGTCGGATCCGGAGAAACGCCGACCTCTTTCATAAATATCCCCAAACAATCCTATCAATGTTCCCGCGGAATACAGGAACGCCCTGTTATCCATAAGGGAAGTTTGGATCATATCGGATCTTAGAAGTACTTTAGTATTTTCGAATAGTTCTTCCACGGTGTATTGAGAAGACATGTTCGCATTCTTCTCTAAGAAACTGAAGAAACTGCCAGGCTTACCCAATTGGTAACCTGTTGCGTATAAATTCCTTCCGTAAGGAGCCATAGAATCCAAAACAGGAGGAAGGCTTGTCGTCACAATATCGGAAATAGTATAAGTTCTCGTATCCAGAGCGGAATTATTCGGATCAGTATCATCCCCTACGTAGAAGAGAGAAGAAACAAGATCCAAGGTATTCGTAATTTCAGCAGCTGTGAGTTGGATATCCAACAAGAGATCCAGGAGGAAATCTAAGGATTTCACCAAAGACCAGCCGGAAGATCTGGAAACGTAATCGCGGATCCTTCTTACCAGATCGTCCACTTTCACCCAAGAAGGAGCATACAGATCATTTCGAGGACGGTCATCGTATTTATCCGCAACACGATATACCAACCAATCAATTCCTTTGTCTATAGCGAACTGGTTCGGACAGTTGGTGTAGAAATTCGCTTCTCCACCACAATCCGACCAAAGTTTTGTTTGGCCCAAAATTCCGGAAAGGCCGCCCATCACCTTGTCTCTCGCATCCGTTTTAGCAGGATCCCCTAGATTCGTGGTAAACTTGATCAATCCGGAAAGAATATCAGTTTTACTTAATAGATCTAATGGACCGTCCGTCATACGATTTCGGTCGGTGCTTGTAGGTGTAGATGTTCCTTCTATCAGAATGCTCAGAAGGCTTCTGTAGTTTTTAGAAGGTTTGTATTCTACGGGAGTAGCGGACGGGTTCCTGAATCCTGTTGCTACTCCTACGGTACGGATCTGTAGAATAGAAGGTACGGCAGGAATATTATATACAGGTGGACCAGCGGTGGCAGGTAACGTTTTAGTTTCCGTAGTATCTAATCCATAGAAAAGATACGGCCTTGAGAATATTTCAGCTAAATTCGTTAATAATTTATAAGGATTCTTTCCTAAAGGTCTGTTTGCAGGATCTTTTGCATCGTCTCCTAAAGCTTTTGCCAAGGCTACGATGAAAGGAGTTAGACGATTTCTTTTATTCCAGTTAGTATTTACTTGAGAAGGAGGAGTATCAGTTGTTCCTAAGAAACCTAATTGTTTAATTGCTCCCGCATTCTGAGAGATAACCGGAGGGATCATCCCGTACACAGTGGTAGGATCAGGGATTAAAAGCGGGAAAAGAGCGGAATATACCGCAGTCACTTGAAAACTTTCGTCTCCAGCAAGTCCGTATCCCCAACCTTCCATTAAGAAAACGGAATCTCCCGGCTCATTAGAAAGATCTTGTAGCCCGGTTCCTTGGTCCGAATAATTTTTAACTTGGGTCCCCTTTTTAGCCCAATACCCATTAAAATTTATACAATCGTTTTTTAAAGGTCCGCAATTCGGAGCCAAATTCATCATTCCCATGATCCCATTGCCGATCGCTGTTATAAACAAAGCTTCTTCGTAAGTAACAGTAGCCGCTAATTTCGCACGGACAGGAAGAACTGCTACAAATCGTTTCTCATATAATAACCATTGAAGATTCTTATAAAATGCTTCTTCATCGCTTGCTACTTGGATCGGAGTAGAAACGGTTTCCGAAATAGAATAAAATCCTTTTGTTGCTCCCGGATTCGCAGTCGCAGGATTTGTGGCTCCTTCCTGAAAACCACCCATATAAATCCTACATTCGGTTTCAATTGCGGTAGCTGCATTTGTGACCGCAGTCCCGTTCGGATTCGGATCACATTTGAGACGATCCGAAGCAGTCATTCCGATTCTCGGGGTTACTTGGATATAATACTGGGCAGTATTCCAATTTGGCTGGTAATGAAGCAAATCACCGTTAGGAGCAATCGGATTTCCACTTCCGTCCTTTTTGCTATAGTATGGACCATAACCCTCCAGAGTAACTTTCACTACCCAATCCAGCATCCATGGGATCGTCTTGTTATACAGTTTATCGAAAGAAGACTCGTTCATCGCCGAGGTGCCGGTGGAAGTATCGGTGATCGGCAGAGTTTCTCCTCGAGAAGGAGCTTCTAGGATAGAAAGTACTCTCGTATTAAAACCTATTCTATATGCATCGGCAGTTGCCGGACCTGTATCCGGAGTATCATCTCTAAAAACTTTAGTAATTCCCGTATTTCCGCCGGTTCTGCTATTTTCAGTAATATTCTTAAAATTGAAATTATCAGATTCATTCGAAGCCGCGATGATCGAACCCATGCTAAACATTGAATCGCCTAGAGTAAGCTCTCCACCGGTTGTAACAGGACCGGTATCGGTTAACATATTATTTCTCTGTTGAGTCCCTACAGGATTCCATCGATATCCGTAAATATCCCCTAAGGTGATAACAATAAACAAGGTTTCTAAAGCGGAAACCGGGCGGCTTTCTATATCCGTCTGGCGGTTTCTTCCGTCTCCATCTAACTGCAAAAGATCCTTAAACGTCTGGCTGGAACCGGAAGAATTCCTCATAAAATCCAGCATATAAGCATTTTTAGACGTTTCTTTTAAAATGTTAACAGTAACATCTCCGGAAGGAATAATAAGTCCTTTTATTACGGAAAACAAATCCCGTAACATTGTTCTTAATTCAGTAGGTTTTAATGTGCCTCCCGGATTATTGTACGCCGCATTTGTAGAATATTCGTTAGCGGTCGGCTCCGCAGGAGAGGTAGTATTTGCAGTGAAAAAGTTCTCAGCATTTATTATAAAATTCTTAAATGATGTCTGAGGAGTCATTTGGTCCTCAAACCCGGCGGCCTTATACATCATCTCGCCGAAATCATAAACAAGAGAAATAAAACCTTCTTTTAAAGTACGATCGGTAAGGAGAGAAGGAGCAAAAAATCCTCCTAACAGATTTTCAACTCCGGTACGGAATGTAGTATTTTTACGTAATCCTTTATAAAGAAAATCTTCTATATCGTGAAGAGTATCCACGGAATCCGGATCGGTTAGAATGTCCGCAGTGTCGTGTATGGAGGTAGCGACTTGATTCGCCGTTTTAGTATTGTATTCGATCAAAAGTTGGTTCGCGCCAAGAGGCATTAAATTACGGACCACAGGTTTATTATAATGACGGATCTTCTCAAAAACAGGCTGGATAGAAGAATATGCAGCAGGATTCGAAGTCTGCATCTTCTCGATCATATCCGCAAGTCCCAAAGAAAGAGTTTGGACGCTAGTTCTACTCTGCAGCATAGCAGATTCTAAGGCGCGAATTGTGCCTAAATTGTCCGTTCTTGGCGCCTGGGAGAGCGCATCCCCCAGGGCTTCATTGAAGCCTACAGGGTCCATATTGGTGAAAAAACTTTTCACTACCGGATAAGGATTCAAAAAACTGAATAAAGAAACACCTTTGTAGTCATCAGTATTATCTGAGAATTGAGAAATTCCGTTCTTATCCGTTCCAGCATGAGAGCAGGCCGCAGATAATGATAATATAAGAGAAATGAAAATTATATTTTTCTTAAAATCCAGGAGTCGAAATTTCCCCCCGGTAACCTCTCCTATTGGCAGCATCTTCATCCCTTAAACCTCTCTGGGTCCATGTTCGCTTTTTTGAACAATTGTTATTTTTTGGAACCAGAACGGCTTCTATTTATACCGTGGCTCTAAAAAACCTTCAATCTTTTTTTATATCAATTGTTCGAATCGTGTATCGATCGCTATACTGGTACATATTATAACGGTATAGACAAGGACTTTTTTCACTATAATTGACAGTTTTTAGGATAACGTATGTTATTTTTAAATGACTTATGCGTCTCTTATTTTCTCAGAATTCCACTTAAAATCATGTTCTAAAGCATGATATAATCTAGGTTTCGAATAAACGCACGTTTACTTTTTGGAAAGTTTTTATTGACAAGAAGCGGTTCAAGAGACCGCAAAAAAAATAAAAAAGGCCGAGAAATCCCGGCCTTTTCTTTATTACATTTTGAATATGGAAACTAAGCTGTAGCCGCCCTCTTCTTATAGATAGCGTAACCAATTGCGGCAAGTCCCAATATCAGCCAGATATACCAAAACTTCACAAGAAGAATGGTAACAGCAGTGATCACGAATGCCACAACTCCAAACACTATTGAAAGTGCAGTTTTGCCCAATTCTCCCACAAGAGGAACAAAACTTAAAAGGGAAAGTAATGGTCCTGCGAGAAGATTGAAACTTACCCACATCGCGATAAAACAACCCAACCTCATCAGCCATTTAGTCGTATTATCATCACTTTGGATATCCTTCATAGTGGTCAGGTAATCTCCCACAGAAGCATTCAAAAATTTATTACCTTCTTCGCTCGTAAATTCTCCGATCGAACTTCCGCTGACAGATCCTACAAAAGTCATGTTCTCTTCCGGAACGGGAACAAGAGATACACTAATTCTTTCACAACCTTCCGTTTGGTCGCTCGCGCATTTTTGAGATAAGTAGATATAATCTCCTTCAGCAATCCCCTTAGACAAATCTCCAGATCCTGGGCTTACGGAAGGAACAGCGGAGGTTAGATCCACTTTACTCAAATTCACGCTGAAAATTTTGCCGTCTTCGGCCTTAACTTTCGCATCGGAAGCAACGGAACTTTTATCATCCACAGTCGCTTTATAGAAAGGTTTGGACTTACATGCAGGATCCTTGAAATTTTTAGGATTTTTAGGAGAAGAGATCCAATCCAATTCGCAGTCGTAGACCGTTTTTTTGGTTTTAGAATCTTCTTTGCTGGTTTCTTCCCAAGCGTATACTTCGGAAGATTGAGAATAGGAAATATATTTCCCAGGTTTTACGAATTCACCGCCTAATTCATCAGCACTCAATTTACCTGTAACGTAAGACGCAATCCCGGCTTTTGCCTGGGATGCAGGTAATGCACCTTTGAGAGCCGCACTTGCTTGTTCGCAAGTTTCCACTTGAAATATCAAATATAAGGAAAGGGGGAATAATACTACCCCAGTCAACATTCCTTTGAATGAGTCACCTATCGATCCGAATATGCTCGAACCTTCCCCTGATTCTTCAAACGCCATGTAAAAACCTCCCAACTGGCCTTAAAAAAGACGAAAGGGCATTCTACATTCCACACAATTCGGTAGGCAATATCTTTTTTCCAATCTAAAAAGGGAGAAGTTCTTCTCCAAACATACGTTTTAGAAAAGATAGAATGCGTTTTTTAAAAATAGGACGCGAAACTCCGGAAAATCTTAACTTGCAAGTAATTTCCTGGGTGTAAAGTTCCCGTGAATTACGGCAGTTCCCACAAAACTAAGTCGAGAATTCCAAGTTGAAAGAAGAAGGATTTTCTGATATAGAGAATGCGAGCTTTCCCACGAGGCCCTCCTCCTCCACCCGAACCAGGGCGGGGGCGATCTTCCATCCATGTAGGAATTCCAACAAAGAATATTCGGGCGGCCTCTCGCGAACTACACAAGGAGTGAGTCCGAGATAGTCGGATGGGTTTATCACGGGCATTCCAAGCAGTTCGGCGCTCGGTCGTGCTGCTTCGATTTCGCGTCTCGGACTAAAGATCTACGCATCTCTGCCGCGGGATTTTAATACAAAGTATTTTCTTTCACTTCCCTGCTCTGTGCACTCCGTGAACTCTGCGTGCAAAACTTGCAGCCCGCGGCAAGGATACGAAGGGCGCTAGTCCGGCTTGCCGGATGAGCGCGAATGCGCGAACCCGCAGTAGCCTGGTCTAAGCGAAGCGAAGAGCCGCCCAAACCTTTTCAGGTATATTCTAATTTTTGAATATTATGAAAGTTTTTGTGAAAACCCAAACTCAGAAAAGTTCCAACCAGGCTTTGCGGATATCCGATTTTTCCATGAAGTAGGTCCCGATGAGAGCGGCATCCACATGGGAACGGAACTCGTCCAGGTCTGCCTTACTCTTGACCCCGGATTCTCCCACCTTCACGATATTGGGAGAAAGTTTAGAAGCCACCCTAGGAACCAGCTCCTGATGGATGCTAAAATCGTCCAGGTCGCGGGTATTGATCCCTACTATGTTTGCACCTGCTTTGGCGGCGATGATTGCTTCTTCTTCCGTATGGATCTCTGTGAGTACATCCATATTATATTTTTTGGCTTCTTTGATAAGTTCGGTAAGTTTTTCAGGCGTAAGAATGCGTACTATAAGTAAGATTGCGGCCGCTCCGAATTCCCGGGCTTCTGCAACTTGTTTTGTATCCAGTATAAAATCTTTTCTTAATATAGGTATGTTTACCTGAGAAGAAACATTTTTGAGATCCTCGAGAGACCCGCCGAAAAACTTTTTATCCGTAAGAACGGAGATCGCGGTAGCTCCGCACTCTGAGTAAGTTTTTGCGATGGAGACGGCATCGTATTCCTGCCGGATGATCCCGGAAGAAGGGCTCATTTTTTTACATTCTGAGATGATTGAAAATTTGCGGGAGCGAAGTGATTGCCATAAACCTACTCCGGAATAGGGAGCAGGTTTATATTCGGGAATGGTCTCGATTTCCCTTTTTTTTTCTTCTACGATTTCTTGGAGAACCCGATGTAATGTCCTCATCGGCTTATGCACGAAAAGTTCGAAGCGCCTCGTCCTCTGTTTCTCGGATATCAAATAGAGAAGTAAGTTCGATCACGTCGAATATTCTTTTTACCGCAGGTTTGATCCCGCAGATCTTGAGACCGCCTTCTTTTGCGTTCAATTTTCTGAGTGTAGAAATGCAAGCCCTGAATCCGGATGAAGACATATAGTCCACATCTTGCATGTTCAAAATAACCCTGGTATGTCCTTGGTTATCGATTAGATCGTTCAGATTTTCTTCCACCTCGTTTGCGATAGAAACGTCCAAACGTCCCTTGAGGTAAACTATTAGAACTCCGTCCTGTACCTTGTGATCGAGCAAAGGAACCTACCCTTACGATAATTTAGAGACAATTCTCGACGCAAAAAATAGCCTGTCAACCAAGTTCCCCAAGATGAAGAATTTTCCGACCTCCTTATTAGGCCAAAGAGTCCTGGTTCTCGGCGGGGGAGTTTCCGGCATGGCGGCTCTCCGACTCTTGAAAGAGAGACAGGCGAATGCTGTTCTTTGTAACTCTCAACCTGTTCCGGATTCGAATGTAACGTTCGTAGGTGAAGATGTAATTTTAGCGGACCTTCTTCCAATCGCTCTCATCGTAAAAAGTCCGGGCGTTTCTCCTGCCCATTCCGTAATTTCACAAGCTCAATCTCTCGCGATCCCGGTAGTTTCCGAAGTGGAATTAGCGAGAGCGTTCTATTCCGGAAAATTGATCGGAGTCACAGGCACTGACGGAAAATCCACGACAACTTCTCTCACCTCTCATTTAGTTTCTGCGGATTTTCCCGGGGCAACTGCCGGAGGAAATATCGGTTTAGCATTCAGCGATTTTTGCCTAAAACCGGTCCCACTTTCAGTGCTGGAACTTTCCAGCTATCAGTTGGAAGATTCCGGTCCTTTAGAACTTAATGTATCTGTAATATTAAATCTTGCTTCCGATCATTTGGAAAGGCATAAGAGCCTGGATAATTATTTTAATGCCAAAGTCAGGATCGTTGATTCGTCTAACCCTCGTCATACTCTGGTGACCAGCTCCAAACTTTTTAGGGAAAGGATCCAGAAGTTTGCCTGGTCCTGTAAGATCGTGGTCTTCGGAAGAGAGCAAGGAGTGGACGCATTCATCTCGGAAGAAGAAAGAACCATCAAAACCGCAAATGCAATTTATGATGCTAAAAATTTCCCTCTTCCGGGAAGTCATAATTTGGATAACCTGGCTGCTTCTATCTTAGCCTCGGAAGCGATCGGTGCAAAACCGGAACATATCCAAAGTTTGATCGGGACCTTCAAAGGCCTTCCCCATCGTTTCCAATATGCAGGTAAAGCGGCGGGGATTTCTTTTATCAATGATTCCAAATCCACCAACCTTCATAGTATGCTTGCGGGTTTAAACACTTGGAAGGACAAAAAAGGCACATTTTTGATCTTAGGTGGAAGGCCTAAAGCGGAGCCGTTAGAACCCTTAAAAGAATTTTTAGCCTCGGGAATAGGCTGGGTATTACTGATAGGGGAAGCAAGAGAAACCTGGGCGCCGGTGATCTCCCCTATCTTAGGCTCTCATTTGATCTTAGCGGATAATTTAGAAGAAGGTTTTTCTCAGATCAAAACCGCTGTACGCTCTGGAAGGGCGAGAGTGTCATCAGTCGTATTTTCGCCGGCATGTGCTAGTTTCGATCTATATAAGAATTTCGAGGAAAGAGGAGAACATTTCTTAAAATTAGTCTCCGATTGGGCCAAGGAAGAACCTTAGATCTATTTAATATGTCCTTGGTGGTTTAATTTTTCCCATACCTTGGACTCTATGAATACTTTTAATAGATCTCCGTCCAAATGGTTTTCCTTGGCTTCCATTTCCAAAATGTCCAAGGCCCTATCTACCGGAACCGCTTTCTTATAAGGTCTGTCCTGATCGGTTAACGCATCGAATATATCGGAGATAGTCATGATCCTAGATTGGATCGGAATATCATCTCCGGAAAGTCCTCTTGGATATCCTGTTCCGTTTAATTTTTCGTGGTGAGCATGAGCGATCGTCGGTACCATTTTGAGATCATTCGTCCAAGGGATCTTACTTAGGAACTGGAATGTATGCTCCACATGCGACTCAATTTCTTTTCTTTCATCAAAATCCAAAGAACCTTTTTTGATGGTTAAAAATCCAAACTCATAAGGAGAGATAAGCTCTAAATTTTCCCCTTCGGTGGTGATATATTGCATCTTGGCGATCTCTTCTAAGAACTGAGAGTTCGCCTCTTCCAATATGGAAGGTTCGTTACTCTGGCTGATGATCTGGAACATGGAAGTGAGTCTTTTACATTCTTCATTAAACTCGAACTCTATCGCTTTTTCAAAATCCGAATATCCGGTGGGACCGTGTTTTTTTAAATATTCCACTTTTCTTAAGTTCAATTTAGATTCGAAATCTTTCTTTAAGTAGCGGAATCTCCAATCGATCAGACCGATCTCCAGATCTTCTAATTTTTTGGCCTTAACCAAAACCTTTTCTCTTACCCCTACTTTTCCGAAGTCATGAAGCAGGGAAGCGTACCGGATCTCTTTGAGTTGCTCTTTGGAAAACTTTGTTTCCTTATATTTTCCAAAATCCACTCGATCTAATGTTTCTGCGAGTCCCACAGTTAATACGGCGACTCTGAAAGAGTGACCGCTTGTGGTCGGGTCCCTCGCTTCGATCGCATTTACGGATGCGGTCACAAATCCTTCGAATAAAGTTTCGATCTCTCTTAAGAGATAATTATTCTGGATGGCGACCGCCGCTTGTCCTGCAACCCCAAGCACCAACTGAGTGGAATAATCATCGAAAGGTTGGATCTCCTCCCCTTTCATCTGTTCCACAGTCAATTTCTGGCTAAAATTCCTTTTGCGGTTGATGAGCTGAAGAACTCCGACTACATCTCCCCTATGACCTTTCATAGGAACTACCAGCATAGACTTTGTATGATAGTTCGATAATATATCAAAATTACTATTAAAGGAGAATTCGGCGTCCTCGGGCAGGTCGTAAACATCTTGGATGTTCAGGACTTTACCGGTCTCTGCAACATAACCTGCAATACTTGATTTATTGATAGGAAGAATGAACTCTTCCGTATCTATGCTCAATGCAGAAATTTTAAAACGTAAATTTCGAACAAATCCTATATCGTCTTGTTCTACCAGATACAAGGACCCGGAGTCAGCGTTACAGATCTCTCTTGCGCTGTATAAGATCTCCCACAGTAGTTTATCAAAATCTTTTTCGTTTGCGAGGCTGATACCGATCCTGGTCAATCGGTTGATCTCATATTTTGCAGTATTGATCTTATGCAATAGATCAAACTGATCCGTGATCATATGAAGATGTAAAAATCCGTTTGCGAAAGTTTTGGAAAGATGAAGGTCGGAAGTGATCTCGGGCAATATTCCGAAAATCAGATCATCTTCGATCTCGGTATTTTTATAACCTTCATAACCAAGGTCGGCATTCAAAATGAATCTGGCCAAGATCAGAGGATTCATCCTAAGCTGTTCCCTGATCTTACTATGTTCCGACTCTAATGTTTTGTCGGAGATATAAAATAAAACGTCTACGAATTGAGGAGTGTCCCTGATCTCTGCAGACTCGAAAAAGTCTTTCAGATTGATTAGCTCAGCCGTCATCTTGGTGCGGAGGATCGAAAGTCTTCCTGCAAGAGTCACGGAATCCGTTACGATATATTGCTTAAACTTGGATTCCATCCTGATTATCCCATCCTAAGCATCTTTTAAAATCGTGAAAAGGAGTTTTTTTCAAGTTTTGGCCTTAGGTGATCCTTCTAAAAACGCCGTTTGGTCTAATTCTTCCTTTCTGAATATACTTTATCTTTAATGGTCTTGGTCCAATCCTTTACGGATTTTTGAGAATGCTCATAGCCTATCTCATATAATTTTTTGTATTCATCCCAATCGAACGTAGAAAAATCTCTCACTGGTAATTCGACGAATATATCAGAATTTTCTTTTGTTTTAAGAAGATTATTCCGGCTGGATAATAACATGGATCTCATGAACAACTCACCTATATGAGGGAAAGAATATTTATCTTCCTTCTTCATGAATTGATTTCCTAAAAGTTTTAAGGCAGAAGGTCCTTCTCCCGGAAATCTTGACTCGACTAATAATCCGTAAGTTTGGTCCTTATTCGGTTGAGAACCCGCTCCTAAATCTACTGAGATCAAAACGTCTGCACCTTTTCTTCTTACCAAAGAGCCCGGAAGATTGTCCCAAAGTCCACCATCCACATACAAGGCTCCTTCAGTGTAGAACGGAGGAAAGATCCCCGGTATTGAAGTGCTTGCTCTGATCGCTTTCCAAACTTCTCCCTCTTCGAATACTTTCGGTTTAGAATTCGTAAGATCGCAGGCCACGGCTAAAAAAGGGATCAATAGTGTTTCTATCTTCCTATTCCCGAAAAATTCTTTGATTGCCCTGGAATATCTGGCACCTCTTAAAATGGAAACGAATGGAAGAGTGTAATCTCTTGTAAGTTTTGCTTCTATCCAAACTTCTTTGATCAATCTGAGAGATTCGTCGAATCCATAACCCATCGCGAACAATCCGGCCATGATGGAACCGGAACTAGTTCCCCCGATCAGATCGATCGGTATACCTGCCTCGGTTAAGGACCTGAGTAGTCCTAACTGTGCAAAACCTTTTGCTCCTCCGCCGGAAAGAGCAACTCCTACGGACCTGCTTTCCAATCTTCTTGCGATCCGATCGAATTCTCCCGCTCTGCCTTTTCTCAAGATGAGTTTTTGGCCCGGCAATTCATGCAGAGTATTCTCTAATTCTTCCCAGCGATTATAAGAATCCTCCAAATAGATCACTGATTCTTTTGTAGTTTCGCCCAGACTTTCTCCCTGGATCAGGTTCCAAGAATAAGAATTTTTTAATATTGGCCGCCCGGTTTCTGCAAGAAGAAGGATACGATCCGCTTGTCTAAGACTCGCTTCCGTCCAAAGAGGATCTCCCGAAGGTCCCACTTCAAATACTACGTTATCGTATTCCTTCTCTAATCCTCCGAACCAAGAAAGAATATCAGGTATCCCGAATCGTATTCCGTTTTTTTGATAGACCTTCTTATCCTTTAAGAATTTGGAAAGTTTTTCCTCGTTTACCGGAAGTGCAGAGCCGAAAGATTTTAAGGATTTAGAAATTTCATTCGAAAAATGACGTAAAGGAAAACCTTCCGTGATCGGGACTAGTGCGATCGTATGTACTTTTCTGCCAAAGCGGGAAGATTCTTTATTTTTCTGTCCCAATCTCCTGGCGATCGTTTCAGTCACATGAAATAACGCTTCCGGAGATTCGGAGATAAATTTCCTAAATCCGTTCCGGGAGATTTGGATCACCTGAGAAGAGCGGACTGCGTATACGGAAGCGGAACGAGGTTCTCCTGTTAGAAGGGACATCTCCCCTATGATATCTCCTTTTGCAAATTCTCCCTCGCCGGTGATATTTCCTTGTTCGTCGGAAACACTGTATCTAAATCTTCCGGACAATATTACAAAAAGTGAATTTCCAGGTTCTCCCTGGAGCATAAGCCTTTCTCCGCCTGGAACGTACAACCATCTCAAGTAAGGAGTCAATTCTCCTATCTTTTTACGATCTATATGAAATAATAATTCCAGATTGGAGATAAATCCTAAAAGTTCCTTATGACTAGGTTCATAAGAAGCCATCCTGAAAAATCTTTTAGTCTCTAATCTTTCCTTCCAACGTTTAGAAGTTTCAGGATTTTCAGTTTCCCATTTATGCCAGTTCTTAGCGCTGATCCTCAAAAGTTTGGAGTCCGTTTCCGTCCTTACACCGAACTTCCCTTCTTTCCAATGAAAGAATCCAGCCTCTCCAAAATGAGAGCCAGGCCCCAGGCTTCGGACCATTAACTCTTCTCCGGAGGAAGCCTTAGTGAATTCTTCACATTTTCCTTCTAAAAGAAAATAGAACCAGGCGGAAGATCTTTCGGAAGCAATTAGAACTGTGCCGGAGCTTACTGATCTATATTCGAAAAGTCCCGCAAAAGAAGAGGTCTCTTCCGGGTTCCAGTCCCGGAACAATTCCTGGTTGGAAGAAAATACGGATCCGAACCGTCCGTCTCTTTCTTTGGATTTGTTAGGCTGAGAGCCAATTCTTTTTCTCTTCTTCACTATTTTGGACTCTGGTATGAATTAAAAAACAAACTAGAGAAAAGTATAAGAACTGCATACGGAAATACTTCTGTTTTTGTCATAAAACGTTACGAATGTTTTGGGCGGTCCTCACCGGCTTTTTGCCTCTGCGTGACCTAAATTATCCTGCTAAAAGAAAAACGCCCGAAGGACAGGATCCCGCGGGCGCAAACAAAATGAATAGGAGATCTAAATTAACGATTAACGTTTCAGACCCAGGACTTCCTGTAACATTTGGTCCGTGGTAGTGATCGTTCTCGAGTTCGCTTGGAAACCTCTTTGAGTAACGATCATATCGGTAAACTGATCGGAAAGATCCACATTCGACATTTCTAATAGACCTGCGTTGATCTTTCCTCTACCTGCGACACCTGCTTCACCGATCATAGGCTCACCGGAGTTATTGGAGAATGCGAACATTGTATCTCCCGCCTTATCCAAACCGGCCGGGTTATTAAAAACTGCAGTTGCAATTCTTGCTAAAGGTTGTTTGATCCCGTTGGAATAAACACCCGTAACGGTTCCTGAGTTATCAATGGAGAAGGACTCCAGATATCCCATGGTGTATCCGTCTTGTTTCACAGCTTTAGTAGTAAAATCGGAAGAGAACTGAGTGATCCCGTCCACCATTCCAGCCTCACCTAAAGCAAGATCAAAACTTTGCACTTGTGGATTTCCTGGAAGTTTGAAGGAAACTTTAGCGTTCAGCTTTCCGGTGTTCATCACATCCGTTCCGTCGGAAACATAAACGATCTTTCCATCAGGAGTGAATCCGAACTCGAGCTCGGTCAATCCCGGCATTTGAGTGTTTTGTCCGCCTGTTGCTGCAACATCCACTGAAAGTTGAGTAGAATCCGTTAAAGACGTTCTTGCTTTCCAAGTATTCTCGCGAACTTTGTAGAATTCCATTTTGAATTCTCTCTCGGCACCTTGGTCGTCAAAAACTTTGATAGTAGTTACATGTCCTCTTCTCGCCTTAGGATCAGGATCATTGATCATTGCGGTGATCTCTTCCGGAGTTGCATCAGGCGGAACAGCTTGCACGGAAGAATTCAAGTTGGATCTGAAATCCACTTTGGAAGTAGCTCTTGCAGGCTCTTTAGAATATACCGGAATTACTATGTCTTCGATAGAAGCGGAAGAGTTGATGTATTTATTCCCTTTTTCATCGAGGCGGGAATTCCAACCTTGCACCTTCAATCCGTTTGCAGGGTTCACATAATAACCGTTCTTATCCAAGTTAAACGCACCGGCTCTTGTATAGAATTGTTTGTCCCCGTCTTTAACGATAAAAAAACCTTCTCCGGAAAGCGCAACATCTGTGTTTTTACCAGTAGTCTGTAAAGAACCTTGGGTCATGATCTTATCGATCGCAGCGATCAATGAACCAAGACCGACTTGTTGAGGGTTGACCCCTCCGATGTTCTCCTTAGGCTCAGAAGCTCCTCTTAACTCTTGGGAGATCATGTCCTGGAAAGTAACACGCTCCGTTTTAAAACCGTGGGTGTTCACGTTGGAAATATTGTTACCGATTACGTCCATCCGCACTTGGTGGTTTTTTAAACCGGAAACTCCTGAATAAAGGGATCTCATCATGGCGCTTATACCTCGAAATTTTCTATTTAATTAATAATTGCTATCGTTCGGTTTTCCAGGAAAACTCCAGCCTGGAGCTCCGGAACTTGCTTCTTCAAAACCGGGATCTTGGGAAGTTCCCATATTCTGATTTTGTAATGATTGAGTTGTTGGAGTTCCTACAGCGGCATTAGAAGAAGACCCTAAACCGGCCTTAGGAGCAGGCGCTCCCTGCTGCCCCTCTGCTTGATTGATAATTGCAGGATCAGTGATCAAAGTGATCGCATCGATTTCTACAGTTCTACCGTTTACTCTTACGAAAGATTTACCTTCTCCGTCGAAGAATAACGCGCCCGCAGTTCCAACCACATTCTCTCCGGTCACAAAATCAGGACCGGATACGATCTTACCTACAAGAGAGAAACTTTGGCGATTGGTCATCTTGCCGATCCCTTGAGAGATATTATTCATCTGCTCTAAGGAAGAGAATTGTGCCATCTGCGCGATAAAGTCTTGGTCCTTAACAGGATTGGTAGGGTCTTGAGAAGAAAGTTGAGTGATCAACAGTTTTAGAAAATCATCTTTTCCTAATGCTTTCGCAGTGGAACGGACCTCGATACCTTGGAGACCGCTTTTTTCTTCCTTCTCCAATTTATCAAAATGCTTCCTTAAATCGTAACTTCTGTCTCCTTCGAGATAACGGCTACGTGTAGCTTCATTAGAAACTGCGTTTGCTTCAGGCATGATCCTCTCCTTAAACCAAGATGTTTAAGCGTTTATCAGTATTCTTTTCGGCAAATTCCAGATTTTCGATAGAGTCCATTTCTGAAACTTCTTCCAAATCGGAAGAATTCGAAAAACCGGAACTTTCAAATCCAAAACCTTCTTGGTCAAAGAATCGAGAAGAATCCTGTCCATCCCAACTCATGCGCAATGAATCCTCGGATTCAACGATCAAAGACTGCAGATCCAATCCTTGTTCTTTAAAATCTTTGCGAAGTTGTTCCAGATCACCTGCGAATAATTTTCTCACCTGATCCGACTCTACCAAAATTTTACCTTGGACCTTATCATCTTCTACAGTAATACGTAAGGAAACTCTTCCCAACTCTCTCGGGTTCAATCTAAGAGTGGCCTCTGATCTTCCGTTCTCAACAATATTCAATTTTGCTGATTGAACTAATCTCTGAAAGTTTTCCTTCATCTGAGAACGATCCATATTAGAACCTGGATTCGTTTTGGAAGGTTTTGAATTTTGTCCTGAAATCTCTTGGTTTTTCTCTACGGCACCAAGACCTGCTTTTAGCAGAGTAAATGTAGTCTCGTTCCCGTTTCTTTGAGAGAAGTCTTGGTTCTGGGAACCTTTACCGGAAGTATCGGACTTGGAAGCTTCTTCTACCTGAGCCGCTTTAGCCGCTTGGTTTTTGGAAACCATAGAAAGAGTTTCCTGTTTTTTCTCCCTGGTGATCTTCCAATTATCCGATTCAGGAATGAAATTTTCTTTATGAGAATCTTTTAATACGGTTAATATCTTTTCTTCGTTTGCAGGTTTGGAAAATTTGCGCGCTTCTTCCAAACTTTTTAAACCTTCATCCAGACTTTCTTTCTCTGAAGTTCTTTTGGTTTCTTTAAGATTACGTTTTTCTTCCGACTGATTCGATTTCAGAACGGAAACATTCCCCGCTTCTTCTTTTTGTTCAACTTTGGGAGCTTCTTCTTTGGAATGTTTTTGGATCTTTTTGAATGATACAGATTCTTCTTGGTTTGCAGCGCTCGAGATCTCTTTCTCTTTTTTGGCCTCGAGTCCCGCCAAGAACACACTCATCTGAGTAATAAAAGGGGAATCTAACTCTTCTGACTCAAGCTCTGCATCGATCTCTTCTTCCGGATCAGAATTCGTTTCTTTCAGTTCCGCTTTTTGGACCTTCTTCTCAGAAAGACGAACTAATTTTTCATTCTCTTCTTCCGAATCGGTTTCTTCGACTTCTTCCTCTTCGGATCTTACAAATAATTCAGGCTCTTTGGATTCTTCCATTTCGGAAGGTTTTTCTTCTTTGATCTCAGACTTCTGTCCTTCTTCCAGAACCTTTTGGGAACGAAGTTGGATGGACTTCATTAGGTCCATAAAACTCACGGAAGGAGCGGAAACTTTTTCGGAAACGTTAGTTACCTTTGGTTCCGCCGAAAGTGAATATCCTTCTTCTCTGCCTGGTCCTTCCGTTCTGATCTGCATAGTTCGCCCCTTGCAGTATAAGGATCGTAAGATCGCAGATTTCCTTGATATAATTATAAGATTATCTTCTTCCTTTATCGGATTATGTCGTATTGACTCCGCCTTTGGTAGGAACTACTTCTCAATTATAACCTGCAAGTTCTTCCAAGATCCAAGCATGCGCATCCTGAACGGTTTTATGTAGGTCCTCCAACTTATGAAGATCCATTTTCAACGAGCCGTTCTCAAAGTGTAGATGCACATGTCCGCAATTGGCACACAGATCCACTATAAAGTAGTTTCTCTCGGAAATCCGGATCGGGCGGCAGTATTCTTCCATATTGTCCTCTTTCCTCGAATCATCTTTTTTGGTTGAAAATTGTCAAATTGATTTTGAGTCTCATTATTGACAAATATTGTAGGCCTGTCGGAAATTGATAAAATTAGGAAAGGTTCGGGCGGCACCGCTCGCGTTGCGAGGGTCTTTTGAGCGACCCATAGGGAGTGAAAAACCCGAAGTAAATTTTGCTATTTCATATCTCTGTGTGCTCCGTGATCTCTGTGCGAAACTTTCTATTTTTTCGGTTCGCACGGAGGACATAGAGATCACTGAGCGACAGCGATCGTAGCGGAAATCCGGCGATGCACCATCACATAGGCGAGGGTCTTATATTAAGAAAACGTTATGGTGCTTCGCTGATTGAGCGGAGAGCGCGGTTCTCGCGAAGCGAGAAGTCGCCATAAATTTATTTGCCGCTATGGATCTCTTGCAGAGAACGAATGGTGAAACCTTTATCGGTCATCTCCACCATTCCTTTGATGAGAGCCTTGGCTGCACTCGCAGTGGTCAAACAAGGGATCTTATAACGGATCGCTGCTTGGCGGATCGCAAAACTATCATCTCTGGTCACTCTACTAAGAGGAGTATTCAATATAAGATGGATCTTATTCTCTCTGATATAATCCAATGCAGTCGGGAACTGATTATCGTATACCTTATTGATCTTAGAAGATAGAATTCCATTTTCCGATAAGAATTTATGAGTTCCTTCCGTAGCGATCAGAATGAATCCTAAATCGGAAAGATCCTTAATATACTTCAGTAGATCCTTTTTGTCCTTATCATTTACGGAAACGAATACTGTCCCCTGAGAAGGAAGTTCTTCTCCCGCCATGTATTGAGACTTTAAGAACGCTTCTCCCGCAGTGTCTGCGATCCCCATCACCTCTCCCGTGGATCTCATTTCAGGTCCAAGGATCGTATCCACTCCAGGGAATTTATTAAAAGGTAATACCGCTTCCTTCACGTTTACGGTCGGGAACACCATTTCTTTCGGAAGAGGAAGTTGTTTTAAAGTCTCTCCCATCATGATACGAGTAGCGTATTTTACAATAGGATGACCAAGCGCCTTGGATACGAAAGGAACAGTTCTGGAAGCTCGAGGATTTACCTCGATCACATAAACAACTTCTTCCTTAACCGCGTATTGGATATTGATCAGACCCTTAACTTGTAATTCTAATGCGAGTGCTCTTGTGGCGCTTCTGATATCATCCAATACTTTTTTAGATAAGGATTGAGGAGGAAGAACGCATGCGGAATCTCCTGAATGGATCCCAGCTTCTTCGATATGCTCCATGATACCTGCGATGAATACATCCTTGCCGTCGCAAAGTGCGTCTACGTCCACTTCTACAGCGTCTTCTAAGAAGGAATCTATGAGTAGAGGCCTGTCTTCCGAAATTTCCTCGGCCTTCTCCATATACTTATCCAGCTCTTTTTCTTCGCTGATGATAAGCATCGCTCTTCCACCCAATACATAACTTGGGCGGACAAGCACAGGATAAGTGATATTATTTGCGATCTTTCTCGCTTCTTCCATAGAAGTAGCGATACCGTTCTTAGGAGAGATCAATTTCAGTTTTTCTAATACTTCTGCAAAACGTTTTCTATCTTCCGCTCTATCAATAGAATCAGGGCTTGTTCCTAAAATGGGGACTCCCCTGCTTTCCAGATCTTTTGCAAGTTTAAGAGGTGTCTGCCCGCCGAACTGGATAATCACTCCATCCGGTTTTTCCTTTTTGTAGATCTGAATTACATCCTCTAAGGTCAGAGGTTCAAAGTACAATCTGTCGGAAGTATCATAGTCGGTAGAAACCGTTTCCGGGTTGGAATTCACCATAATGGATTCCACTCCCAGATCTTGCAGAGCAAAGGAAGCGTGGCAGCAGCAATAATCGAACTCTATCCCTTGCCCGATCCTATTAGGCCCACCGCCCAGAATGATTACCGATTTTTTAGAAGTTACGTTTGTTTCGTCTTCTTCATCGTAAGAAGAGTAAAAATAAGGAGTATAAGCTTCGAACTCACCTGCGCAGGTATCGATCCTCTTATAGATAGGTTCTATTTTAGAAGATTCTAATATTTCTTCCAGGTTCTTTTCTTCTTTTTTGAGAATGGAACCTATCTCCGCTTTTTTCTTATCAGGAGTCTGGGAAGAAGATAATATCTTTTCTATCTCCGCTTTTTTAGAGAGGAATGCCAATTGTCTATTGGAGAATCCCGCTTTTTTCAGTTTTCCTAAGGTAGAATTTCCTTTTTGTATGAATTCTTTTTCTAAATTCTGAAGATCTTCGAATTGGTATAAGAACCAAGGATCTATTTTGGAAAGGTTATGGATCTGTTCTACGCTATAACCTTCTTCCAGAGCTTTTTTGACGTAGAAGATCCGTTTATCATTCGGTCTGCGTAAGAATGAATCTATCCTTTCTTTTCTTTGAGGAACGGATAGATTATGGAATTCGACTAACTCCGCAAAATTTCCGTCGGATCCAAAACCGAAACGATCGATTTCCAAGGAACGCATCGCTTTTTGGAAACTTTCCTTAAAAGTCCTTCCGATTGCCATGGCCTCTCCCACGGCTTTCATTTGTACCCCTAGGGTATCATCTGTCCCAGGGAACTTCTCGAAAGCAAATCTCGGAATCTTGGTCACCACATAATCAATGGATGGCTCGAAAGAAGCAGGAGTGACTCTTGTAATATCGTTTTTGATCTCATCCAAAGAGTAACCGATGGAGAGTAACGCAGCGATCTTTGCGATCGGGAATCCGGTAGCCTTTGAAGCAAGCGCGGAAGATCTAGAAACACGAGGATTCATCTCGATCACGATCACGTCGCCGTCTTCCGGATTCACTGCGAATTGGATATTGGATCCGCCTGTTTCCACTCCGATCTCTCGGATGATACTGATGGACATATCCCTTAAATTTTGATATTCTTTGTCTGAAAGTGTCTGCTGAGGAGCAACTGTGATAGAGTCTCCCGTATGAACTCCCATAGGATCTATATTCTCTATAGAACAAATGATCACTACGTTATCCGCGAGGTCTCTCATTACCTCTAACTCGAATTCTTTCCAACCAAGAACGGATTGTTCTAATAATACCTGGCTAATCGGAGAAGCCTTAAGACCTTTGCCGACCACTTCGTCGAAGGTTTCTTCGTCATAAGCGATCCCGCCTCCGGTCCCGCCCAGAGTGAATGCAGGTCTTACGATCAGAGGTAGACCTATCTGAGCCTTGATCTCTGCCGCTTCTTTTAAATTGTTTGCGAGCCCTGAACGAGGAACTTTTACCCCGATCTTCTCCATTGCTCTTTTGAAAAGTTCTCTATCTTCCGCCTTTTTGATCGCGTCTATTTTGGCGCCGATGAGTTCTACATTATATTTTTCTAATACCCCAGCGTTATGACAGGCCAAAGCAAGGTTTAATGCTGTTTGACCTCCTACAGTAGGTAGGATCGCATCCGGCTTTTCTTTTTCCAAAATTTTCTGGACGACTGCGACAGTCAGAGGTTCCACATAAGTGGCATCCGCAAGATCCGGGTCAGTCATAATAGTAGCAGGATTGGAATTGAGAAGAATGACTCTAATTCCTTTTTCTCGAAGGGCTTTGGCGGCCTGGGTGCCGGAATAGTCGAATTCACAGGCTTGGCCGATAACGATCGGCCCGGATCCCAGGATCAGAACGGAGCGGAGATCTTCCCTTTTGGGCATATTATTTCCAGGATTTTTATTCTGGCCTGTACTTCAAGTCTTTCCGGACAAGAAAGAAAAAACAGTTCGATCAAAGCTCTGATTTTGGGAGAAAATAATCTCCCGCCTTCTTCCATTTCCCAGAACCTATCAGTAGGAGTTCCAACTGACGCTGCAAATTCCCGCAATAAGAAGCCGGGAGAGGTTTCGTATTCCACGGATCGGAAATCCTATCATAGCAGGTATACAAAACACCGCTGGGGCTCGGAACATAGATCAGCTTTTTGGTCCCGGTTTGGAGCATTCTATGCTTAGAAAAAAGAACGGTCTCTTTTGCATAAGGATCTGAAACAGTTACACTATTCCCGTCATTCGGATCGATCGTATGCAGTTCCAGAATATTCGGATAACGGATACGATCCTTCTGAAAAAAATGATCTCCTCGGTCCGAAAACCAAATCCCAGTCTCTGAATACACAAAACGATCTTCTGCCCAAGTATCTGTCTTTGGAAGTTTAGTCAGATCTTTTCCTCTGAGAGAAAGTTCCCGGTTTGTAGGAACTCCGACAACGGACAAGATCGTAGGAAATACATCTAAGGAAGTTGTGATCCCTTTAAAATTACGGACTTCTTTTCTTTCGAAGGACTTAGGGAATTTGATGATAAGAGGGATTTTGGTCACACCCTCCCCTCTCAAATGTTCTCCATGACCGTGGCTATGATCCTCTTCGAACAAGGATTCTCCATGATCGGAGGTGAGAATGATAAGAGTATCGTCGTATAAACTTCTTCTTTTCAGTTCTTCCAAAATTTTCCCCACGGAAAAATCAAAAGCGGTCAAAGAAGCGGAATAGATAGAACGAATTTGCTCCTGCTCTTTTCTATCAGGCTTATCGGAATTACTAGGATCCACAAAACGGAAATATTTAGAAGGTCCGTAATAGCTCGGATCCGTATTCTTATAAAAAGGATAAGGCGGACTATAAGGGAAATGAGTGACTGAAGAAAAATACAGACCAAAAAATGGACGATCTTTTTTATCAAACAAAGAGAATAGATCGGGAAGAATGCGAGAATCATCTCCCAAGCTCGGAAGAGATCTGATAGAAGAAAGATATTCCCCTCCTCCGAAAAAAGTTCCGGTCAAAACGGGAAGAAAAAATACCTGAGACTCGATCGTCCTCTGCTGGGTCAAAGTTTCCGCGCTAAAATTAGGAGCATACACATTTTGAAATCCCCAATTCGCTCTCGGAAAAATATCTCCCGCAAAAGAAGAGACCACGAATGTTCTATGAGATTTTCCTAAAATACCCGGAAGTGTAGGAACAGAATTCCCCAACTTAGAACGATCTTCTTTATCTGGGAACATGTCTTGTATTCCATGTTCAAAAGAATATTTTCCGCTTAAAAAATCCGCCCAAGAAGGAAAAGTTCTCGGGATCGTAGAATGATGGTCTAAAAATACGAGAGATTCGGAAGCAAGCCGGTCTATATTCGGGGTTTTATCCTTCTCCCCTTTTACAAAACCTAATTGGTCCTGACGAATACTATCCGCAGAAATGATAAGCACATTCGTATTGGAAGAATGTTCTAATACTTCTTTAGATACAGGGTTCTCACTCAGGGATCTGTTAAAAAAAGAAAATCCAAAACCTAAGAGAACAATCGCAAAAAAGATCAGATCTTTTTTAGAACGAGAAAATTGAATACCAAAGGAATAAAATGCAGAAGCAGCCAAAACTCCCCAAGCAGATCCCAAAAGGTGGAAAGAATAGAATAATATTATAAAAATAGCATATCGAACCAAAGACTCATAAGACTTAGATTTCCAAAATGATAACCCGGTTCGAACGACCTGCGCCGCTAAAAATAAGAACAGGATCGATTTAAAGAAGAAGGGAGAAAAATGATCCGTGATAAAATATAAGAACCCGACCATCCAAGAATGTCTATAATAGAAAAATTCCCCATATACCTGCGGATATTCCGAAACGGATCCGCAAAACAAAAGAAAAAGCACTGAAAATAAAATTAAATAGATCTTATACAGCTCGATCTTCTTTCCATTCTTCCATTCGGAAAAATCAGGACCTAAAAATAAGATCGCCACACCTGTAAAAAACGAAAAAGAAGAAGAGAATACTCCGCCTAAATCTCTCAATAATAAAGGGATGAGTCCGTAAAAAAGAGAAATAAATTCGCTGATATCCACTCCCATCACATGCAAAGAAGTATTGGTGAGTAAACATAAAAGGGTCAGAACGAATACGAAAATCCCGGAATGGATCCAAGGATTTCCGGAGTTGAATTCCGATCGGATTAAACTTTTAAATTTAAGCCAGAACTCTGACATTCAAAGTATTCCTTCCGAAAGAACGAGGAGTAAATCCTTCCCAGTTCAAAGGAAGAGGAGATTGAACAATAATTGCCGCCACACCCGGTTCGTTCTGGGCAATCTCTTCTACTACATTTTTCAATTTTTCAGTCTTCTTGTCCCAGAAAGAATAAGGAGGATCCATAAAATACACTTTCGTTTTTTCGGGAATATCGAAGCCCGAATGGAATCTGAAAGCGTCTTTACGTAAAACTAAATGAGGTTTTCCTAATTTATCTAAAACACCTTTTAGACTTTCGAATCTGTCCCAGGCAAGTTCCAAAAATACCGCTCTTGCAAAACCCCTGCTTAATGATTCTATCCCCATTTGGCCGGAACCTGCAAATAGATCTATAAATGCGGAATCTTCCAAATTCAAACGACCTTGAAGCTGCAACGATTCAATAATATCGAATAACGATTTCTTAATGATCGCAGGAGTAAAATTACTCTTCCCCTCAGGGCTGACTGGAGAAGGGATCAATCTCCCCTTCAATTCCCCGGTTTGGATCCGAAGACCTTTTGATTTTTTTCCCGGTTTCATTTTTCCTCTTTTCTCTTTTCCAGACCTATCTCTAAGATCCGGATCCGTTTTCCCAGTTTAGAATCCGAGGCCACCGATTTGAGCTTTGCCAGAACGGAACTCGCGGCATCATATTCCTGAGAAGAATACAATATACAGGCATATGTGTAAACACCTTCGGAGTACCGAACGGAAGACTCTCCCTTAGTTAGGAAAATTTTTCCCCAACGAGTGCCTGATTCATAGGATTCTAAGACAAGTGCACGTTCTAAAAATAAAAAAACAGAATTATAAAAAATAGAAGGTTGATCCTTAGATCTGGAATAAATGCTTAAAAGAGTTTTATCGATCTCTTCCAAACTAGATTCGGAGGCAACATACAACAAAAGGATCTTGTAATCCAGCTCTCCGGATCTAAGACCAGATCTGGAAACTTTTACTAAGGTATCATAGTTTCCTTTTTTATAATATTCATACACTTGATCGAAATCAACCGAGTGGACGGAATTCGAAAATAAAAAGATTACTGTAAGTATTAAGAAAGCGGCCCGAATTGATGCTTTAGAAAAAAAGCCGGACCGCAAAAAGATTAGAGTTCGATTACGTTTGAAGAGCCACACATGGAGCAGATATGATTTTCTGGGCCGTCATAAGATCCTTCTGCATCATCTTCCCAACGATGATCACAATCCTCGCATACAAAAGTTACGGCGTCCTCGTCGAGATAATCCTCGTCGCCGTCTGTTTCGTAATCCTCGTCAAAATCATAATTATAAGGCATATTTACACGGAATCCAGGAGGGGTTCGAGAGTCAAGCTAGAGTAGGAATTCCAACCCCAAAAAATAAGTGAAAGGTCCAGGCTTTTTTCAGAATCTGACTTTATACATGCTCTACCAAGCCAACCACAGAAGTTACAGAAAAAAAGCGAATTACAAACCCTTAGTGTTCTTTTTGATCCTGCTAGGTTTGGCGGGGATCGCGTTTTTTTTCAGACAAGATATCAAAAACCTGTTTGCAGGAGACAGACGTTTACTTCTCGAAAAAGAAAGAAAACTACTCCAAGAAGGGATCGTAAAAGGTGAGCCTAAAGAAGGAGAGATCAAAGAATTCAAATCTACCGCAAAAGATTTTGTCACTTCCAATCCTAAAGAAGGGATCTCTTACCATTATGCGGCGCTTTCCGGATATTACGAATTTTTACTATTAGGTTTCAGATTCGACTCTGTTACTCTTTCCAAAATTGCATACACAGGTTTCCAAGAATTTTTAGAACAAGATAGTTCTTATCTTCCTCTTGTAGAGGATTCGTACAGACAGGCCTTAAGAGCACAGGCGATCGATCCTGAATTTTTAGAATCGACTGACAACCGTTATCTGATCGCATTCGGAGAATCCATCCGACAAAAACTGAGTCGTTCCGCGTTAAATAAACTTCTGATCTCCATTGAACCCGAAAAATTAAGCCCTGAATTGAAATCAGGTTACGCTTGGACCTGCTTGGTAGGAAGTGCGCTGTCCGGAAATACCGAATTCTTAAAAAAGATACTTTCCCAACAGGATATATCAGGTTCTTTACTTCTTTCCGCAAGAGAATCAGATTTTCTGATCGCATTATCCGAATTCAGAGCGGGACAATATGTTTCTTCTTTGAATTATTTAAGAAGGGTCAAAAATGCGAACGAGGACTTTTTAACAGGAAGTTCTAAAATTTTAGAAGCAAGGATTTTCTATTACCAGAACCTTTCTCCGAAGGCGATCGCATTATTGGAAGAATATTATCCTAATTCAGGGGACAGAAAGGAAGAAGTTCTGAATCTCACAAGAGAGATACTTTCCAAAAACCAAACCTTGAAAACAAAACTTCCTATAGAGGATTAAGAAAATGAAATATTCTTTCTCTATTCTACTTTTAGCGTTTTTGGGATGTGGAATAAAACCTGTTCCTCCTCCTGCGGGAAAATTCTGCGAGCCCATGCTCAAAAACACACAATGTGTATATCTGGACTTCAGAAATGCAAAGGCCATTTTAGAGGATAAGGAATATCCGATGAAGTCCACAAGCATATTGAATTTTTCCTACAAAGTGGACGAAGTATTCTACGAAGTAGAAGTTTTGAACGAAAACCGTGTCAAGATCACAGGTACAAACGGATTCCAAAAGACATTATTAAAACTAAAAGATAAAGACGAGAGAAAGAAAGAATACGCTAAACTTTGGCAGGCAATCAAGGATCTGTTTTAAACTTCGCTTATATACGCGCTCGAAGCACAAGTAGCGGGCTATACTCGCTTCGCTCGTGAGACCCGCGAAGCGGACTATACTCGCTTCGCTCGTGAAACCCGCGAAGCGGGCTATACTCGCTTCGCTCGTGAAGTCAAATATCTAATACTTAGATATTTGACTATAAAGAGATCACCTTTAGGTTTCCCTTTTTACCGTATTTAATGATTTCTTTATCTTTGGTAACTAGCTCCGCATTCAAAACTCTTGCAGTTGCTACGATCATTCTATCCGCCGGATCTCCGTGAAAGGAGTCGGGCAAATTTACACTTTCTACAATTACTTCAGGACTTAAACGATAAGGTTGGATGCCTGGGGCGTTATACGCATCTTGCAGCCATCGATTTAATGTCCCTGAGATCTGTATCCTTTTTTTGGCTACGAGCATCCCTACTTCCCAACCGGATATTTCGGAGATGAATATTCCTCTTTGAGGGATATGCCTGTATAATTTCCTAAGAATGGGTTCTTTTTCCATTTTAGGATCGCCTTCCATAAGCCAAATCCAGGCATGTGTATCTAGAACGATCATCTATTTGAGATCCGCATCCCAACGCAGACCTAGGCTTGGAACGATATCCTCGTTCTCTTGGATCCGTCCTTTTAGATAACCGAATAAACGGGCCGCAGTGCTATCTTTGATAGTCACGAGCTTAGCCACCGGTTTTCCATGTTTAGTGATGATCACTTCTTCCTGGGTTTCCTGGACCCTGTCCATTAGGCTCAGACATTTGGTTTTGAATTCGGCTGCGGAGAGTTGCATGCTCGAATTATAATATGACCAGTCATCAGTGTCCAGTTTTTTATTCCGAATCTCTGTTCCGTGAGAATTTTCAAAAATTTTCTCGGAAAAACGATTTCTCTTTCGAACTACTCGAATGAGCGATGCGAGTATTCTTCTATGAAATAATTTCAGAAGAACCGACCGGATCACAAAAAATGCTGGCTGGAACAGGTTTTTTCTCCCTTATTGATCTACGCATATGAGTGATTCAGGTCGTACAACTCGTTTTTTCATTTTAGGAATTCTACTTTATTTTATATCCTTCTCCGCTTGTACCCAAGCAAAAGCTAAAGAAAGACCCAAGGCTGAAAATGGGACCTTAGATCTAAGCAATTGGGATTTTGAAAAAGACGGAACAGTTGAATTAAACGGAGACTGGAGATATTATTGGAAGGAACTCATTCCTCCTAAAAATTTCCAAGACGATCTTGTCTCGGATCCAAGCGGATTCATTCCTGTTCCGGGTGTATGGAACGGTCATCTTTTAAAAGGAGAACCTTTACCTGCAATAGGTTACATCACCTATCATCTAAGATTATATCTTCCTGAACATTCTCCTGATCTTGCGATACGAATAGACGACGGCCAAGGCTCCGCTTACTCCTTATACTGGAACGGAAAGTTAGTCGCTTATAACGGGCATCCAGGGCCTTCTCCGGAAGAAGAAAGTCCTGAATATCTCGCTCAAACAAGTTCCGTTTCCTATTCCAAACAAGTGGATCTAGTGATGTATATTTCGAATCACTATCACAGAAACGGCGGTTTTCAAATGCCGATCTTACTCGGCGACTCTTCCGAAATTTTTGCGGCAAGAGACAGGAGTAGAATGGTGAGTGCATTTTTGGCCGGATCCTTACTCATCATGGGCTTATATCATATGGGCCTATTTTTATTCCGTAAAAAAGAAATGGAGATCCTTTGGTTCTCCCTTACCTGTCTTGCAATCACTTCCAGGGTATTTTTCAGCGGAGATAGATTTATAGGAGAAGCTCTCAGGGACGCTCCTTGGAATATCATGGTCAGAATAGAATATCTTTCCTTTTATCTAGGCGTTCCGTTTATGGCGATGTTTATGAGAACTTTGTATCCTGCTCAGTTCGGTAGGACTGCCATGATTATCATTATGTCAATCTCCATCCCTCCGTGTCTTTCCATTATAGTACTTCCTCCCGCGCTCTTCAGTTATACCCTTCCATATTACCAAGCACTGATCGTATTCTCAGGAATTTATGGGATGATCATGTTGACTATAGCGATATTCAAAGGTTTACAGGGCGCAAAACTGATGTTGCTCGGCTTAGGGATCTTCTTCGCAGCCATATTAAACGACTTTATTTTTTACCAATTCCATATAGGACCGGGATATCTTACTCCTGCAGGTCTATTCCTGTTGACGTTCGCAGATGCGGCTACTCTGGGAAGAAGGATCGCAACCGCCTTCAATACAAGCGAAGAGCTCTCCGTAAATTTGGAGAAGAAGGTGGTAGAAAGAACAAAAGAACTCGCAGAAGAAAGGGACAGAACGGATTTACTTTTATTGAATATTCTTCCTAAACCGGTAGCGGAAGAATTAAAATCCAAAGGATCTGTAACTCCCGTATATTATGAATCTGCGAGCATATTATTCACAGACTTTGTGGGATTTACTAAAATTGCGGAAGATATGCGTCCAAAAGATCTGGTGGAAGATCTACATAATTGTTTTTCCGAATTTGATTCAGTCGTTTCTCGTTTGGGTTTAGAAAAGCTGAAAACGATCGGCGATTCTTATATGTGCGCCGGAGGGATCCCGAATACAAACTTCACTCATGCGGTCGACAACTGCCTGGCAGGATTGGAATTTTTGAGATTTATGAATAAGATCGCGGAGGCAAAATCGCAAATGGGACTTCCATTCTGGGAATTAAGAGTGGGAATTCACACAGGGCCGGTGACTTCAGGAGTGATCGGTTCCAATAAATTCGCGTATGATGTATGGGGAGACGCCGTCAATCTTGCGAGCAGAATGGAATCCTCCGGTAAACCAGGACACCTAAATATCTCCGGTTCCACTTATGAATTAATAAAAGATTTTTTTGTATGCGAGCATAGAGGAAAGATCCAAGCAAAAGGGAAGGGAGAAGTGGATATGTACTTTGTAAGTTCTATCCGACCTGAACTTTCTCTGGACGCAAAAGGGATTTCTCCGAACGAAAAATTTGAATCTTTAAGAAACGAGTTAAATCTGAAATTAAGCGCAGTTTGATCTTAGAAATGACGTGCGATCTAAGTGTCCGAGTTATTATCTTCTATAAATACGAGGGAATATAAAAGTAATTCCGTAGATCATTCCCTGCGCTTTTACATCTTCAGGAACTCTTCCGAAGTTTTGTCCACGAAGAGCGTCCACACAAGATTGGTCCACAAGAGACTGCCCTTGGGAAGAGATTAGTTTCGTATCTATGACCTGACCGGCATCGTTTAATAAAAATTGGACTTTTGCTTCTCCGGGTTCTATCGCTTCTCGGATCACTGTTCCGGCACCGTCGCGATATCCAAAATTTCCACCACCGGGAGGGGAAAAACTTTGCTCAATTTGGCGGAGCATTCTTTTGAAATATTCGTAACCCACTAATTTTTTAGTAGGAACACTCATAGAAGAACTTCCGTCCCAGCGAAATAACATATCTTGTTGGAAACGATAATTGAATGGGATCTTGGTCATTCTTCCGGTAGCTGGAGTCTGCTCCGGAGTTTGTTCGTTCGGATTTGTGAATTCTACAGGATCCTGTTTTAGGATAGCGACTTCGTATACTTTTTCTTCTTCCGTTTTCTTTTGGGAATTTTGAGGACTTGCCTTAGATGGATTTCTAAAAATATTCCCCATCACGAATTCGCGGAAAGGAGAAAGTGTATGAAATCCTTTTTCCTTGGTGATCCCTCCGGAACCTGCGGACTCTACGTTAGACAGTGCTTTGTATTCGTCCTTGATCCTTTTGTCTACGAACTCCTGTTCTAATAGTACTTCGTAAATTTTTTCTCGTTCTGCTCTTTCTTTTACCTGAACGATCGGGTCTTCTCCCAGGATCTTAAATAGAATATTACGTGTGAATAAGTGGGCTACTAAGAAAGAAGCGAATGCAAATACGAAAAACGCGGCGAATAGTAGACGACGATCGTCTTCTCCTAAATCTCCGGTATTATCTATTTCGCTTTTAAAAAAGGCCGGGAGCCGCATCTTCTTCTATTCTTTTACCGAAAGCCGGAGGGACCCTGTCCATCAGCTTATAGGCCTTCTCCGTGGCTACTCTACCGGAAGAGGTTCTATTGATCAAGCCAACTCTTACCATATAGGATTCGTAATGATCTTCCAGGGTCCTTTCTTCCTCTCCGATTACCGCGGCGATCGGTTTTAGGCCCACCGGGCCGCCCTTGTACCGATCGATCATACATTCCAAGATCTGGCGGTCCATTCTATCCAGGCCCAATTCGTCTATACCTAAACGGGAAAATGCCTCTTCGCAGGCGGGGATACGGATCTGTTTTTCCCCTTTTACCTCCGCGAAATCCCTGACTCTTTTGAGAAGATGGTTCGCGATCCTCGGGGTTTTTCTGGATCTTCTTCCTATCTCGAATGCAGCGTTCTCTTCTATCTCGTAACCCAGGATCTTGGACGATCGGAGGACGATATCTTTCATTTCAGAATCGTCATAATATTCCAAACGGAAATGGATCCCGAATCTACTCTTGAGTGGATCAGAGATAAGTCCGCTTCGGGTAGTAGCACCTATCAATGTAAACGGTTTTAATTTGATCTGGATCGTTTGAGCGGTGATCCCCTCTCCCACAAGAAGATCGATCATGAAATTTTCCATCGCAGGATATAGGATCTCTTCCACCTTGCGGCCTAAAGAATGTATTTCATCTATAAATAATATATCTCTTTCTTCCAGGTCGGTGAGAAGTTTTGCAAGATCCGCACCTCTGGTAAGAACAGGTGCAGAAGTGACTACGATCCGAGTCCCAAGTTCTTGGGAAATGATACCTGCAAGTGTGGTCTTGCCAAGACCAGGAGGCCCGGATAGAAGTACATGATCCAGGGCCTGGCCTCTTTTTTTGGCGGCTCCTACAAAGACGCCCAGATTGGACAGGATCTCTTTTTGTCCTATAAACTCGGAGAATAAGGAGGGACGAAGAGATATCTCATCGTCGAATTTATCCTCCGGATTTAAGGTATGTCCTGCCAAAAGATTTATTCACTCCGCCAGCTTAACCGAAATTTTTAGGATCTGGCCTTTTCTAAATACGACTATAGAAACACGTTGTCCCACTTTAGAAGCTCTGATCTTAGAAACCACATCGTTTGCGTTCTTGATCTTAGCTCCGTCTATTTCCAGGATCACGTCCTCTACGTCGATACCTGCTTCTGCGGCAGCGCTGCCGTTCTGTACTTGGCGGACAAATGCACCTTCCGGTCCGGAAAGTTTGAGTTCTTTTGCGGTCTCTTCAGTAAGATCGTCTAACGCAACTCCGAGTCTTGCACGTTTAACTTTTCCGCCTGATTTTAATTCTTCTACGACTGCCTTAGCCTCGTTGATCGGGATTGCAAAACCTAAACCGATGGATCCACCACTTGGAGAGACGATCATACGGTTGATACCAACCACTCTTCCGTTAATATCCAGAAGTGGTCCTCCGGAGTTTCCTTGGTTGATCGCAGCATCCGTTTGGATATAATGAACTCCGGAATTATCGATACCACCTCTTCCTACTTTGGAGATCACCCCTACGGTCATGGATTGTTCCAAACCGAAAGGAGCGCCGATCGCGATTGCCCAGTCTCCCACTTTTACCGCGGAAGAATCTCCTATCTCGATAGGCTGCAAGTCTTGGTTTGCTTCTACTTTTAGAAGCGCAACGTCTATCATAGGATCTGTTCCGATCAACTTAGCCGAAACAGGCTCTTTTACATTCTTAAAAACTACTTTAAATTTATCGAAATTACGGACCACGTGATCGTTGGTGAGGATATATCCTTCTTTGTTGAGGATAAAGCCGGAACCTAGTCCGCTCACTTTTCTTTTCTGGTTTCTTACTCTACCTTGAGGTCCGTAAAAAAATTCTTGGAATGGGTCGTTGTATTGAGGAACGTTTACTGTTCCTTCGGTGGCGATCAACACAACGCTTGGTGAAACGTTTTCATAAACTTCTTCGAATGCTTTTTGGATGGAGACTGCTGCTTTCGCAGATGCGCTTGGCTCTCTATCCGATTTTGCATTTAGAAATAAAGCACTGTCGTTTCCTGTTCCGCAATACAAGATCGGAGAAAGGATCACTCCGGCCATTACGGATATGCCTATCACCAGGAAATTTTTGAATCTGTCGTTTTTTTTCATGGATTCCTGCCCTCGGGAATGGGATTCCGGTAGATGAGCTTTCAGCATTCGAAGCAAAACCACTCATGTCAAGTGGCTTTCCAATCCTAACGCATGGCACAAATACCTGGATTTTACGTTTTTGAAGGTTTGGACGGAAGTGGTAAAAGTACCCTATCTGTCCGAGTCTTAGACCTTCTCACCTCCAAACATGTTCCAGCAATTTGTTTTGCGGAACCGACTCGGTACGAATCCGGGCTTTATCTTAGAAAATTTTTAAGCGGAGAAATTGAACTTTCTCCTGAAAAACAGATCGAAGCATTTTTAGGAGACAGAGAAGTTTCTCTCAGCCGGAATATTCTACCTTCACTCTCCCAAAAAAAGATCGTGCTACTGGATCGGTACATGTATTCCACTGCTGCGTATCAGTCCGGAGGATTTTTTTCCGCAAAAGAGATCCTGAAAAAGAATTTAGACAGAGGATTCCCGGAACCCGAAAAAATTTTTTATTTGGAAATCGAACCGGAAGAAGCTTTAGCCAGATTGAAGGGAAGAGATACTACTAAGGATAGATTTGAAACGATCAGCGCTTTGACTAAGATCAAAAAAGCGTACGAAGAAATTCTTCCGGAGAATACCGTCCGTTTGGATGCGAAACTCCCGACGGAAGAATTATTAAAACTAGTAACCGAAAAAATCCGTTATTGAATCGAGGATTGTTGCAGGGTTTTTAAGGTTTCTTCATGGATAGACGCTTCTCTTTCCAATTGAGCGGCCAATTCCACTAACTTCTTCTTACGCGCTTGAGAAGAATGATGTTTCGGTTCCGTAGAAGCAAGTTCTCTTAAATGGGTCGCTTCATTTCTTTTCTTTTTGGAAAGATTGACCAGGTATTTTTGGAACGCTTCTTTTTGCTCCTGGGTGGATAAACTTTCCACCAATGCCTTTTCGATCAGTTTTGTTTCTTCCTCTGCGGAGAAGGAAGAAAGTGCAAATGGGAACAGGGACAGAATTGAAATTAATCCGACAAGTGATTGGGTCTTCATCTTGACTCTCTTTGGTTGTTCTAAGGCCGATCTGTATTTTTGGTCCGGCCGAACTCAAGTGTTTGCAAGGTACGAATCCTGAACAGCAAATTTCTATATTCTGAAATTCTTAGAAAATCTGGCCTATATCGATGAATAATTGAGAATCTTCTCTAGACTTAGCATAATCGATGAGTATGACGGTTGCTTGGTTCCAGATAATTCTTAGACCTGTTCCATAAGAAAATTTATAACCTTGGGTGCTTATATCATGATACCCGTTCCATACTCTACCGAAATCATAGAATGGAACAAGACTCAAGGTAACCAACTGATCCCAAAATTTGAATGTCCCGAATCTCCAACGGATCTCCAAATTTCCGAAACCGATCATAGGAGCGATAAATCTTTCCTGTCTATAACCTCTTAGAGTTTGTAGACCGCCCAATCCGTTGATCGGTCCATCAATGGACCACATATAACGATATTCTGAAAAAGGAACTTCTCCTTTCGAATAATGAAGTCCCGCTCTTCCCGCGACCACAAGTTCCTCGAAAAGTTTCGGGAAAGGCATATAGAAAAATTTACCTTGCGTAAAAAACTTTTCGAACTCGAAATCCGAACCAGCACGTTTGGAAGAAGAAGAATAATTCATCTCCAATAGAACACCTGAATCAGGATCCGGTTCGAAGTCCCTAGTATCGTAAGCAAGTCCTATATGAATATAATTTACATTTCCACCATGATAACCGTTGATAAGTCCCGCTTGGTAGTCTTTGGTTAGTTTAGAAGTCCCATTCGGATAAGTAGAACCCCAGCCGGTGGAAGGATCTCTTGCTACGGAATAATAATCTCCATTGGTTGCAATTCTTCCGTTAGGATAATCATAAGTGCGGATCACATTCTGAGAAAACTCAGGGGCAATAATCCAACGAAACGCTCCCCAGAAAGTTTTATCTATGGAGAATGTAGCGGTAGAGGAACGGAATTCGTATGTATTGTACAACTGATTACTTTCATACGGATATATAGATCCGGGAGAAGAAGGTCTGCGATAAGAAAGTGCATCTTCTAGATCGGAGAAACTTCCCCCATTTTTCAATTCACCCGTAGGCTGATTCTTTTCTCTATAAGAAATTTCGCGTAACGTATCAGTTCCGATCCCGAAATACTGAGAGTTTTTATTCGTGCTATAGGAAACACTTGTTTTCAATCTATACGCAGTATCGAAAAGAAAAGGACTATCAAAAGTGAACTCATAATAGTCCGCACCTTTTGTAGTCTTATAAGCTTGAGCGCCGAATCTATATTTGTAAGGCTGGAATTCGAAATAAGGATCGGAACGATTTCCGTTTTGGTATAAAAATCCTCTGGCACCGTAACCCTGGCCCCTTACAGGGTCCTCCGAAAAAACAGGAAGACCGGTCGCATACCAACCGCTTCTTTTTTCTTCCAGTTCTTGTTTAGAAAGACGTTTGGACTCGTTTAGGTCGATTGCAACCTTCTCCCCTTCCGAAAAGATCGAAACAGGGATCAGGATACTGGCTAGAAAAAAATGCCGAAGAGAAAACAAATGCAGCCGCCTAAGGGCAAGTTGAATAAGAGGATTAAAATGTAAGCCAAAAACCTCCGAAACTATTCCGACATTTACGCAAAATCCCCGTTCCAGGAATCAGATTGACTGCACGGGCAATTCCCAAAAACTCACCAACATACGTACCTATAGCTCAACGGATAGAGTACAGGCCTCCGGAGCCTGGGGTCCGGGTTCGAGTCCCGGTAGGTACAAGGGACTCGAAGCGGCGAGTCCCCGGTAGGTACACCGTTTTGAAAGATTAAGCGCTAATCAATTCTTTATAGTTTTTAATTTCTTTCAATTCGCTTGAGATCCTTTCTCTTTCCTCACGGATCTCATATTCATCCTGAATGCCCATCCAGAATTCAACGGAATTGCCAAAAAATTTCGAAAACCTTAGAGCGGTATCAGCAGATATTCCTCTTTTACCATGAACTATCTCACTGATCCTAGTGGGGTTCAATTTAGTTTCTTTAGCCAAACGATATGCAGTAATGTTCATTGGCAAAAGAAACTCTTCATATAGAATTTCTCCAGGGTGAACATTCGGAATTTTTTTCATAATTATACCTAATGATAATCAACAATCTCTACATCAAAAGCATTGCCATCTTTCCATTTAAAGCAAATACGCCATTGATCATTAACTCTTATGCTATATTGGCCTACTCTATTCCCGGAAAGCCTTTCCAAGCAATTTGCAGGAGGAATTTTAAGGTCTTCAATTTGCTTAGATCGAGCTATCATTACTAATTTTCGATAAGCAATCGATTGAATTTGATTCGGAAGCTTTTTGGAAAATTCCTGATTCCAGACTTTTTCCGTTTCCTTTGACTTAAAGGAATTAATCACATTTTATATTCCTGGATCACAATAATACTGTCAAGCAGGAATATATTGAATATTACCAGAATCATTTATTTCTCAAATATTTTAGTAAATATAAATATTGAGAGACATTTGGCTCGCCGCGGTAGCTACATTAGAGCCAATTTTCTAATTTTAGCTCTTTAATCCTTTTGAATTCTTTTTCATTATTAGTCACAAGGATATGATCATTAGAAATAGCTTGAGACGCTATTAATAGATCAAAAGGACCTATCGATTTCCCCGATTTCTCTAAATTGAAACGTAATTTAGCAGCGATTGTCGATGAATTGCTATCAAATGGTAAGATATTCAAATACCCGATAAAATCGGCTAATGCTCTTCTATTCTTCTCTTTATGAAGGCTCTTTTCAATTCCAAAATACAATTCAAATTCAGTAATGGAAGAGATATAGATATTCTCTAAAGCTGCCTTCTTAAATTTTTTATAAACCGAATCAGGTCTTCGGTTTATGATATAAATACAAATGTTCGTATCTAAAAGATACTTATTCATATAGGATCGCGCTTATCGTAATTTTTAGGCTGATCCCTTTCTATTTTGAAGTCATCGGAAAATTCATTTAGAGTATTCCAAAGTCTATCAACAGCATCCTCTATAGGAGTCAATACTACGATTTCTCCTTCCCTATGGATATAGACTTCTTTTCCTTTAAATCTGTATTCTTTGGGAAGACGAACTGCCTGACTGTCTCCATTTTTAAATATTTTGGCCCGATTCATATATATATACTAAAATATATATTTTTAACTATGTCAAGATATTCTTCTCGAAAATATTTTCGAAAACTAAGTGACCTAGTCCGGATAACGAATTTTATAATTTCTTGCAATTTTGAAGCTTTTCTTTTAGTCTAATAATCCTCTGGGCAACCGGAGTCTTATGGCATCTTAAACAAACCCACCCCAATCGATTTTATTAATCTGCGCCTCAGCCGCGCAAAGGGTTTGTTATGCAATCAAGTATCGTCGCAAATGACGTCTCTTTCGAATTTTCGGACGGACGTATCTTATTTCAAAATCTACATTTTTCTATAGGACAAGAGCGTACTGCTCTTGTAGGTCCAAACGGGATCGGAAAGACCTATCTTGCAAAATTGATCGTAGGAGAAATAGAGACTAGCAAAGGAAAAATTTCCAGAAATTCTGCCTTATCTTATGTACCTCAAAGAGAGAAGCCAGAAAGGATCACTGTGGAAGAGTTCCTACAAAATTACTCCTGGTCACTCTTGGGAGAAAAACTTCTGACAGGGATTGATCGAAAAAATTTTTGCGATCAATTGAGCGGAGGAGAATGGATGAGAGTCCGCCTCGCGGAAAAATTAGAAGATCAATTTTTGATCCTGGACGAGCCCACAAACGATCTGGACCAAGAATCGAAAAAAGTTTTGATCCGATTTTTAAAAGAATATGAATACGGATTTTTACTCATATCTCATGACAGGGAATGTCTAAAACTCTGTGAAACTATTTTAGAATTATCTAATCTGGGTTTGAACAAATACGGCGGTGGTTGGAATTCCTACGAGGAAACTAAGGAAAGGGAAAGAAAAAATTCCTTAGCCGCCTTGGAGAAAGCCCGAAGAGACAGAGATGCTGCACAAGCAAAAAGAATAGAACAAATAGAAAGACAGGAAAAAAGGAACCGAAAGGGAGTAAAATCCGCTGCAAAAGGAGGAACGCCTAAAATATTATTAGGAGCCAGAAAGAGGAATGCTCAAACCACTTCCGGAAAACTAAACTCTTCTAGTTTAGAAAAAGCGAATGAAAAGATCTTAGAAGTATACGAGGCTATGGATCGATTAAAAATAGATCCGATCATGTATGCGGATCTTTCCGGCAAGGCAATACCTTCTCAAAAATTAGTGGCAGAAGCAAAAGATCTTAATATCCGATTCCAGGATTGGATCTATGAAAAAGATCTAAACTTCTCCTGGAAAGGAAATATAAGGATCGCGATCAAAGGAGGAAACGGTTCCGGAAAATCCACCTTATTACAAGCATTACTCGGCGGCAAGGGCCTTGAGACCAAAGGATCTCTTACATTAGGAAAACTGAATACTCTTTATATAGACCAAAGATGCAACCAACTGGATGACTCCAAGAGTATCTTCGAGAATGTGAGAGACGTTTCTACTTTGGATGAAAGCGAGATCCGGAACGGATTGGCGAAATTCCTATTTTTCAAGGACACGGTCTTTCAAAAAGTACGGACTCTAAGCGGAGGAGAAAGATTGAGAGCTGCCTTGGCAAGAGGACTGCTAAGTACTGAAAAACCGGAACTTCTACTCTTAGATGAACCCACGAATAACTTGGATTTGGAAAACATTGAGTTTCTGGAAAACCTGATCAGAGAATTCAAAGCGGCAGTTTTGATCGTTTCTCACGATGAGCTGTTTTTGGAAAACTGCGGGATCCAGGAAGAATTGACTATAAAACACATTCTAAATGTGACCAATTAGTCATTTTTTCTTGACATTTCTCATGACTCCTGTATATCACTCCCTCTAAATATAGAATACGGAGAGAAAGATGTTCCTTCCTAAAGCTCCCCCCTATGATGCCTTAGCCTGGGCGAAAATGTCGTTCGCGGACAGGGCTCGTTTGTCCTGCCAAGCCTGGGCGGTCCAAGGTTACGGCTCCCCTCTTGGAGCATATATCGTTTACGTCTTAAAGATAGCATTATACATCGCAGGTTGGATTTATTTCTGCTCTTTCAGTCCTGGACTGGGAGAATGGGGAACCATCTCTTGGTGGTTTGTTCCAGTGGCTTTTCAAAAAGCAATCGTATGGAGTTTGCTATTCGAAGTTTTAGGACTCGGATGCGGAAGCGGTCCTTTAACCGGAAGATATTTCCCTCCTGTCGGCGGGTTCTTATATTTTTTAAGACCTAAGACCACCAAAATGCCTTTATTCGAAGGAGCTCCAATCATCGGAGGAAGAACAAGAGGAATTCTGGAAATCGTAGCTTACGCTTCAGTTTTAGTTTATTCCGTTCTGTGTTTGATCCACCCTGCTCCAGGTTTCGAACAATTTTTACCGATCATCATCAGTTTGGTTATTGCAGGTATATTAGATAAAACTGTTTTTCTTGCAGCAAGGGCGGAACATTATTGGGTAACGATAGTTGTATTTGCATTCGCACAGAATTGGATCGCAGGTGCGATGATCGTTCAACTTTCTATTTGGTTATTCGCGGGATTTTCCAAACTCAATTCTCACTTTCCAAGTGTAGTTTGTGTGATGGCAAGTAATAGTCCATTCACTCCATTTGCTTGGTTCAGAAAGGCGATGTATAAAAATTATCCGGAAGATCTTCGTCCTTCTTCTACTGCAATAGCAAAAGCGAATATGGGGATCGTTTTGGAAATGGGAACTCCGATCGTTCTGTTCACTGCGATCATGACAGGTTCTCAAACAGTTCTATACCTAGGACTAGGAATGATGGTATTCCTACATAGTTATATCACAAGTAACTTCCCGATGGGAGTTCCGATAGAATGGAACTTCTTAGTAGTTTACTCGGGCTTCTTCTTATTCGGAGCAAACCCGACCATCACTCCTTTCCAATTGGATTCTGCACCTGTTGCAGTATTCTTATTCGTATTCTCTTTAGCTCTTCCTATCATCGGAAACATCAGACCGGATTGGGTCTCCTTCCTGCTCGCAATGAGATATTATGCGGGGAACTGGGCAGTCAGCGTATGGATGTTCAAAGAAGATAGTTATAAAAAATTAGAGAAGCTTACCAAAACCTCGGGATGGTTGTACGATCAATTGGATATGTTCTACGAAAGAAAAGTATCCGTAGGTTTAGTGAGTAAGGTAATGGCATTCAGACTCATGCACTTACACGGAAAGGCATTCCAAAAGATAGTACCAAAAGCAGTTAAGAACTTTGAAAAGTACGAATGGGTAGAAGGTGAACTGGTAGCAGGAATGGTAGTAGGCTGGAACTTCGGAGAAGGTCACTTGCATAGCGAACAACTTCTTAGGTCCGTACAAGCACAATGTGGATTCAAGGACGAAGAGCTACGTTGTATCTTTATAGAAGGTCAACCATTAGGAAAATCTACTATTAACTATAGGATCCACGACGCTGAAAAAGGTTTGATAGAAGACGGAAAGATAGAAGTTGCCGATTTGAAGGAACTCCAACCTTGGCCGACTAAATAATGGATTTCAGCTCCGAAGAATATGATATTTGTATCATAGGATCCGGCCCGAACGGATTGGCGGCTGCCTCCGTTCTGGCGGGTTCCGGACTTTCAGTTTTAATATTGGAAGCTTCGGATACGATAGGCGGCGGTTTACGGACCAAAGAGTTAACCTTACCGGGTTTTCATCATGATGTTTGTTCCGCTGCACATCCTATGGGAATATTATCTCCTTATCTAAAAACACTTCCTTTGGAAAAACACGGACTCAAATGGATAGAACCGGAAGCTTCCGTGGCCCACCCTTTGGATGGAGAATCTGCGGTACTTTTAAAATTATCTTTGGAAGAAACCGCGAAAGAATTAGGTGCAGATAAAAAGTCCTATATAAAACTGATCTCTCCATTTCTAAAAAATCCGGAAGGACTTTTGTCCGACGCATTAGCTCCTCTTGGTATTCCTAAACATCCATTTTTATTAGCTAGATTCGGATTGCTCGGGATACGATCCGCGAAATCGCTCGCGAACTCTTGGTTCAAAGAAGAAAGAGCCAAGGCATTATTCGCAGGTTGCGCAGGGCATTCTATCTTTCCATTGGAGAAGTTCTTAAGCGGAGCTCTTGGACTTTTATTCTCTTTAACAGGACATGTTCGTTCTTGGCCGGTAGTCCAAGGCGGATCTGAAATGATCGCAAAATCTATGGAGTCTTATCTAAAGGGTCTCGGAGTCAAGATCCAAACCAATTATAAGGTTTCGAGTCTCGCACAACTTCCGAAAACGAAGGCTGTCCTATTTGATACAAGTCCGGATCAATTGGGATCGGTTGCCGGAAATACATTATCTTCTTCTTATATTAATAGGATCTCTTCCTATAAGTACGGACCCGGTGTATTCAAAATGGATTGGGCCTTGGATGGACCGATTCCTTGGAAAGATCCGAATTGTTTAAAGGCATCCACGGTCCATGTAGGCGGAAAACTTTCAGAAATTGCAAAAGCGGAATCGGAAGTCTGGTCCGGAAAACATCCGGATCGTCCTTATATGTTGGTGGTCCAACAAAGCCAATTCGATCCGACGAGAGCGCCTAAAGGAAAACATACAGGATATGCTTATTGCCATGTACCTTCAGGATCCACAAAGGACATGACTGAAATTTTAGAGAACCAGATCGAAAGATTCGCACCCGGTTTCAAGGACAGTATATTAGCCAGACATTCCATGAATACAAAGGACTTTTATTCTTATAATTTAAACTATGTGGGCGGAGCGATCACAGGTGGAGCGGCGGATCTACCTCAGGCATTCTTCAGACCGATCGCAAGAATGGATCCATATACCACTCCAAATCCTCATATTTATATTTGTTCCGCATCCACACCTCCGGGAGGAGGAGTGCACGGAATGTGCGGATACTACGCAGCCAAAACAGTATTAAAAAAAATTCATAAACTAAAATCGATTCGTTATTCAAAATGAAATTAGAAACTTCCGGGTCCAGAAGACAGGACAATAAAACAAAAAATAGGAATGCGATCTTAAACGCTGCCCGCAGGGTTTTTGCCACGATCGGATTCGAGGCATGCTCCACCAGAGAAATTATCAGGGAAAGCGGTCTTGCTCAAGGCACATTCTATAATTATTATAAAGATAAAGAATCCGTAATGCAGGACATCGCGGACGAATTAGCGGAAGGGATCCGAAAAGGGATCAGAGAAGCCAGAGCAAAAGCGGAAACTCCTTTGGCTTTTTTAAGCGACGCTTATTTTGCGGTCTTTCATGTGATGATGCAGGATAGAATTCACTTAGATCTATTGACCAGGAACAGAGACATCATTCGCGGTTACCTTTTCCAAGGAGGCTCCATGACTTATATCTTAGAAGAATTGGACAGTGACTTAGAAAGAATGGTGGGACAAGGCGGATTTCCAGCGCATCCGATCCGGATCACTTCCGTAATGATGGTGGCAGCAGGTTTCGAAGCAATGGTTCTTCTGGCAAAGGAAGACGGTTATAATCTTAGAAAATTATCCGACTATTTAGGTCTTCTTTTCCAAGGAGGGATCACCAATGTTTCCAAGGTGATCCAAGAAGATCAGGAATTGCTGGGAGGATAAAAATTTCGGAACCTATCGCAATTTCTACATTAGGATTAATTAATTTTTGCACAGATATATCGGATAATAAATTTTCAAATCCTTTATCTACTGTCATGGTTATAGCCTTAGAAATAGAACCAGCTGCAGCGTAATCTGCATGTAAGAAGGGAGGAACTCCTTGATATACTTTCCCAGATTCGACTCTTACTGTTCTAACCAAGGCTTGGCCGTTGTAAAACTCTAACGTCAGAAAAATTTGAAATATAGTATGACTAAAAAGGCCAGTAGTATTATCCGGATGAAATTCATAACGAACATCATTGATCTTTACTGAAATCGTCTTTATATCCGGATGTTTGGTAAAAAGAGAATCAATTACGACCGCATTTTCAAACTGAGCTTTCGCTCTAAGTTTCATCGCTTGTTCGAGTGCCTCCCCGATATTGAACGAAGTAATCATTGTGCTGGGATATGAATAGTCTCTTATTGATTTTGGGATTAAGATTGCCACTTCATGAGGATATTGCTCCTTATCGGTTTTCAAATTTTCCGGTTTCTGTACAACGGAAACTGTACAGAAATTAAAATCTAAAACCAATATTGTAAAAACAAATGATCTAATAATCGATATGAACATATATTTATTCATTTGCCACTATCCAAATAGTCTGGAAATATATTCGGATTTTCTAAAAGAGAGACACCCAAAAATCCGAAAATTAATTTAATACTTTTATTTAATTAAGATTCAATTCCTAGATCACAGACAGGCTCTTGTTCACCCGGACGGTTCTTTTCAATCGTGAATTCTATCTCAAAACCTTTCCGAATAAGTTCAGGACCCTTAGGACGTTCGCCAATTGGGAGCCATAGTGGATCGGAGCCTAAGGTGCGCATCGCGGGAACTATTTTCATTCTAACCGAATAACCTTCCGGAAGATCCAATTTAGGTTCAGCACCTTCCCTTCTTTGATCAGCTATATCATTTATAAAAATTTTATACTGATTTTTGCCCGGCAAAAGAGGCATCCAATACTCACAGTCATAAGCGAAGTAATCTCTACGATCTCCATGTAAGAATTGATTTATCTTATAACGGGTTAGAAGATCCTTTTTGTGAATATAATAATCTTCCGAAGGATTGATAGAGCGAGGAATTCGGTCTTTTTCAGTATATGGAAAATAAACATTTGGATCCATCCATTTGATAAGAAAATAATATTTATTTACTTTATAGAACCATCGATCCGGTTCATAACTTTTTCGTTCTTTGAAATTTTTAATTTCGAATTTTAGATAATTTTGATGGAATTCTTTAGGAGCCCAACCTCCCCTATATTCACTTAGCCCAACTAAATTAATACATCCCAAAGAAAAGCAAAGAGGTAAAAAAAGAAGAAACTTAGTCACAAAGTTCCTCCGCAAGTCCGATGAGCAGCCTCGCCCGCATTTATGATCAATCCAAACGGAATGCTTAAAAGTAATGAAAGAGCTTTCATAGAAACTCAATTCTCAAACTCACAGCCTGGTTTATCCATCCGCAAGGGAGTCGATTCTATGGAGAATAAAATTCGATCTCCCTTACTATATTTTATGAATTTATTAGGATCGATCTTTTCTTCGGTCAAAATTTCAGGATTTATAAAATGAATTCGAATCGATTGGCCGGGTTGGAGATCCACAACCTTCGTCATGCCCCCGCCAATATTCACACGATTACGATTATAGCTAAATAATGAATAGGTAGATTTTCCAATTGGAATAGGTATATAATATTCGCAGCCTGAAATATAATTGAATCTAGGATCAGATTTCACAACGGGAGGCAAGCTTTCCCAGTTAGAGTAAAACTTCTTCCAATACCATTCTTCCGGTTGCAAACTTCGATTAGGCATCCATTCATTTTCCAAGAACATTGTAAGATAATATGTTTTCTTGTCTCTTTCCGAAAGAAAAAGACCTGGTGGAGAATATTGAGACTCCGGACCTAAATCCGGAAAATTGAATCTTAAGTAAGTGTTATCAAAACTTTCTATATCCCAGTAGTTATAATTCGGACCAATAGGGCCACAATGGAGACAATTCATTAAGAATGTACAATATAGTAATAATAACAGCTTATTAAGTTTTCTCTCCTTTTTCACAAAATCCTTCCCGCATGTATTTCCTATAGCGTTCCCCAATTTCACGTCATTCATTTTTGATTTCGCAGGGCTTAATTGGATCTGAATTTGGAGTGGGCTCTATTGTGGGCTTGATTTCATACCGATCGTAACGGCTTCTGTCATTTGCCAGTCTTTCACCTATCGTTTTAGCTTCCGGATAAGGAATTCCTTTTTCCTTAAAGCTTAAGCGGATAGAATGATTAGGAGGGAGATCAATTTCAGTCCATAATTTTCCTGAAAATTGTGTTCTTTCGCTGCCAAACGAAAATCGGTATAAATTTCTGCCAGAATTTGTTGGCATTCTATATTCACAGCCCTCCATAAAGACAAAGCGGATATCTGATTTAATCAAAGATGGTAAATTTTCAAATTTCGAACAATAAATCTTCCAATAGTCCTTCTCCGGATTTACGCTAGACGGAAAACCCAATAGCGGATTCCTATCCCCAAATGAAACAAACAAATTATATACAAATTGATTTTCATTGCCGATACGACGCGGTTCATTATCTTTCAGTGGAATGAAGTTAAACTTAATATAAGTATTTTGAAAATTATCAATGGTCCTATGCCAATAATATGTTTCAAACCCATACCGCATCCCAATACAGTTCCCAAGAAGAAATAGGAATATTAGTAATTTATACAGTTTTAATTTCATCTCAAAAGCAAGATTCTACTTAAAAAAGAAGACGGTTATAATCTTAGAAAATTATCCGATTATTTAAGTCTTCTTTTCCAAGAGGATCAGGAATTGCTGGGGGGATAAAAATTTCCGTCCCCTTCATTTGACCGAGTTATACTTACCCCTCAGGATTTATGAGGGCTATTCGTGCTTGTACCCATATTTCTATCCAAGAAAGAGTCGTTCGGAACCAAACGGCAATTCAAACTAGCTACATATGTCGAAAATGAATCCTGATCAAGAAAGACTCCAAAACTTCGGATGTTATTGGCACACTTTTCCACGTCTCTCTTTTTATAATACTTGGATTCATCCAGCCTAATGACTGCCTCATCTATAAAGGAGGCCAATATAACCTGTGCAATCACATAAGAATCCAATTGAGATCCAGTATAACCTTGGTCGGTAAAGTATGCGCTTGCAGTCATATAATCCCCAATTTTTGCTGCAGCCAATAATTTATCTTTTGCGACATCTCCTTTATATGTATCAGTTAATCCTAATGTATCTATCGCGAGACAATTCGCAATAGCCAGAAAGATCAGTAAAGTGATGGTGATTCGTTTCATTGTTTTCATTTACCTTTTTATTAATTTAATACTTTTATTTAATTAAGATCCAATTCCTATATCGCAGACAGGCTCTTGTTCACCCGGACGGTTCTTTTCAATCGTGAATTCTATCTCAAAACCTTTCCGAATAAGTTCAGGATCCTTGGGACGTTCGCCAATTGGGGGCCATAGTGGATCGGAGCCTAAGGTGCGCATCGCGGGAACTACCTTCATTCTAACGGAATAACCTTCCGGAAGATCGAATTCAGGCTCAGCGCCTTCTCTTCTTTGATCAGCTATATCATTTATAAAAATTTTATACTGATTTTTGCCCAGTAGAAGAGGCATCCAATACTCACAGTCATAAGCGAAGTAATCCCTACGATCTCCTTCCATAATTTGCCTAAATCTATTTCGGTTCAGAAGATCCTTCTTATTTGTATAATAATTTTCCGAAGGATTGATAGAACGAGGAATTCGGTCTTTTTCAGTATATGGAAAATAAACATTTGGATCCATCCATTTTATAATAAAATGATATTGGTTTACTACAAAAAACCATCGTTCCGGTTCATAATTTTTACGATCTTTGAAATTTTTAATTTCGAATTTTAAATAATTCTGATGGAACTCTTTTGGGGTCCATCCTCGATCATAACTACCCAATCCAGCCAAAGGTATACAACGGAGAAAAACAACCAATAATACAAACGAAAGCGAAAGAATCTTCGTTCTCATAAAGTTCCTCCGCATGTCCTTTGAGTTGCAGCTCCTGCTTTAATAATTAAACCAAGTGGGACATCTTTCTCCCAAATAAGTTTAATTCCATAGCTCAGAAGATCAATACCGACAGATTCCCAGTCCTGGTCCAAAGCACTTTTCGCAGTAAAGGCAAAACTACCATATTCAACTATTTTTCCAACTATTGGAGCTTGTCCCACAACTGCCGCGTAGCCAAAATAACCAATTGCACCAGCAGTTACGCCAAAAGAAATCGCAGCCGCATAACAACCTGCAATTCTTGCATTTTTCTCATCCCAATGTATATTATTAAAACTTGATTTAGAATATCCGCCTGCTACATATGCTTGCAATGTAAATGGAGACAATACGGATCCTACTGCAAGAACCCCAACACCCAACCCCGTATAAACCAAAACGGGTATGAGATAGCACACGAGTAACGCAGTTGCAACAGCAAGTGCGAGAGCCGTGGTCACCAAAGCAGATACGACTGACAATGCACCCATAGCAACAAGAGCTGCGGTTCCTGCCGCGGATGCAGCCCATACTGCGGCCAAAGTAGCAGCCGCAATCCCGGTAGCTGCCGCCACTACTGCGAGTGCGGCCCCCAAAGTAACTGCAGTTGCAGCCGCTAAGGTAGCGGCTCCTAAGGCGACAATCCCCGCTCCTAAAGCAAGTCCGATTCCAGTGGCAACAACAGCGACCGCCGCAATAGAGGCGACTGCACCTATCCCCAAGGCAGTTCCGATCACAGCCATAGGATTGATTGCCAGAGCAACTCCCAATCCTGCATCACTCCATCTCTGAGCGCTCACATAAAATGCATTTTGAAAGAAGGTACTTAATGAAATGCTAAAGTTTAAAAATCCGAGTCCGTTTCTTTCCAAAAAACTACTCAGGATACTATTCCCGCTTGGATCCGTGTATCTAATTGGATTTCCTTCCGTATACATGTACAGGTCCATTCCCATCGGCCTGCTTGTGTCCATGACCGAGTCTGCCTGTAAAAATCTACCGATCAAAGGATCGTAATATCTTGCCTTGAAATAGTATAGGCCGGTTTCCTTATCTTCTTCTTGTCCGTTATACTTATAACGGAACACATCCGGTCCGGAGGAATCGTTTCTTTGGATCTCTCCATAAGGTTTATAAGAAATATGTGATGCTCCTCCCTGGTCACCTCCTGCGATCCTATTTCCATTTCCGTCCGTGGCCATTGTGATGGAACCTAAATGATCTGGATGAAGGAATAAGAATCCACCGACTGGAAGTCCTGCTCCGGAACCGGGTCCTCCCGGCTCATATGGAGTATTCACATTTGGAGTATTAGAATCGAATTGTGGAGGAACTAACCAAGGTGGATTTCCATTTCCACCAGGCATCAAAACGGAACAGTTGGAAAAAGAAACGATGAGTATCGGAGAAGTAAATTTTAAGACGGATCTCCAGAGTCCTTCCCTAAAGGAAAGTAGTCCGAATCCTAAACCTAATAGGATCGTTATATACAAAAATCCTAAATTAGTTCCGGGAACTAAAAATAGATATTTAATTCCTCTGATCGAATTATCTTTTGCCGCCCAAGCGAATGTTTTCCAACTAGTTTCTATTCCGGAACTTACCGAAGCAATCGTATCACCTTGGTAATTTACAAGCACGGCATCCGTCCTGGTCCATTGTGCCACCAGATCTCCCGAATTTCCTCGGAAGTACAATGTATGCTGGGGAGATTTTCCAGGAGAGATGGAAACCTCGTATAATCCGCCCAAGCTGATCGTCTTACTGGAATCGCTTGATTTTGTTTTTCTTATCCTGGTCCCGGAAAAATCATAATCAAATCGGATACTATCCTGGTCTTCTGTTTGGATCTCTTTCAATTTCTGGAAAGGATCGTAACGGAAATTCTCTCCATTTCGAGAGATGATATTTCCGGAACCATCATAAGAATATTGGTACGAATGATTTTGTCCGGTTACCTTAGTGACCGCATTCTTATGAGAAGGATTTTCGTATAAATAGGATAAGTTCCCTTTCTGGAGCAATTTCCCAGAATCGGAATATGTATATTCTTCCGTTCCGTAAACTCCGGAAGCCGCAACCAATCGATTGACTGGATCATATTGAAAGTTTTGTGTCCTGGCAGGATTCTTTTTATCCAAGATAGAAAGATAATTTCCGAACTGATCATAATTATACTCTATACTTTGGTAAATTTCAGTATCCTTAACGGTAACGAATCTAGTTGGCCTGCGATTTATTAAATCATAATATATATCCGTTCTGACACCATTCCCCAATTTTCTTTGGATCTTCAGTTCTCCATCTTCTAAGATAGGGCCTTGGTATTGAACGATCGGAAAATCGGAACCGCTTCCGTCCCCGGGAGTCAAAGTGATCCCGGAGAGAAATCCTGCTTCGGAATATAAGCTTTTTGCAATACTTCCGTCCGGATAAATAGTTTCCTCTATCTGGTTTTGTAGATTGTACTTTTTACGGATCACGAATTTCAGATCTTCTTCGGTTAGCTTCTTTACAATTAGGTTCTGGTTCCCTCTTAGATCGTATCCGAACTCAGTTGTTCCGAGTGGATCAATAACCTTGGTCAATCTTCCGATCCCATTCTCTTTTTCCGGATCGTCATATTCATACGTATAATATACTGCCCCGGTTCCCGGAGAATCTCCTTTAATTTGAGAGACCCTGCCTAAACCGTCGTAGGAATATTGGATACTGGAACCGTTTTGGTATTTTTGTTTGGATAATTTTCCGGAATTAGGATCGTATTCATATTCTATCTTGCCTGAGTCAGGATGAACAACCTTGGTCCTTCTTCCTCCAAAATCCGTTTCGATAGATGTAGTCCCGCTTTCCGGGTCTATGATCGAGGAAACCCTGCCTGCGGGATCATAAGAATAACGTGTAGTTTTTCCTTGTTGTGTAGAAGAAATTACCTGGCCGAGTTCATTTCTCTCCTCAACGATTTCCTTAATTAGATTTCCGTTAAGAAGTTCTCTGGTTTTGGAGACCAAACCCGAATTCTCGGATTCGATTACTCTTCCATCATTTCTTTCACTTTTGGTTTGGTTTCCCTCCTGGTCATACGTATAATCCGTCCAGGAAAAGGGATTGGATCCTTCTAAGTATGGATCGATTTTTCTGGTAACCTGACCTTCCAAATTCCGGCGAGTCTCCTCTACCAGAACATATCCGTTTACCAGGCTGCTTCTTCTTTTAGAAACTTTGGTAATATTATTACTCAAGTCTTCCTGCCAAGTCTCACCATTACTACGGCGGAAGATTTTTCGGACAAGCTGATTCTCTAGATCCCCGGTATTTTCATATTCGATTTTTTCGGACCAGTCGTTCTCTCCCGGCAGATAACTTTTTGATGGCCTGCCCTGAGAATCGTATTCTGTTCTGGAAATCCCTCCGTTTTCGTCCGTACTGGATAATTCCAAACCATTCGAAAAATCATAAGTTTTTAATGTGACCTGACCCAAACCATTGGTCAGCTTAAGGGGGTATTTATGTAGAATATTATCATATTCTACAGCGATCAAATTTCCGTTAGACTCTTTTACAAGGCTTGGATTCCCATAAGAGTCATAAGCCTGGATTTCTTCGGTTTTCCAAACACCGGGACTCATCGCCTCTTTTACTGCGGATATTTGAAAATTAGAATATTCTATTTTTCTATGAGAGACTAGTTCTCCATTTTTCAAAACTTGGATATCTACAGGCTTTCCTAAAACGCCCTCATTCCAATCGTTCAGATAAGAGACTTTTTCGCCGGCGGTGGTCCCGTTGATACTCGTGTCCTTTCTAATAATATTCCCGTAAGTATCATAAGTTTTAGTGACTGTAGAAGATTGGAATAACTGCCCTCCTCTATATACATTCTCCAAAATATCCGTTTCTAAGATCTGTATCCCTCCATTCGAGGAAAAAGATCTTTGGAGATTCTTAAAAGATTCTGAAATTTTGATCCCATTCTTGAATTTTGTCTGAGTTGTAGGAATTCCGACAGCCTCTAAATAAGTAGAATCATATTTTGTTTCCGTAATTGAATTGGAGATAGTATCCTTTTCTTCTACCTTTTGGAACCCTAAATATCCGGAATTCCTGAACCCGCCTCTATAAAATCTGGAGAAGAAGTACTTGTATGAATTTTCCCCGAAGATCCTAGACCCGGCCTTTTGAGAAAGTTTGGATATTAAAAAATCGGAAAATACTAAAGGAAGGATTTCGGGACGACTCGGATCATACAAACCCGATCCGTTTGCTGTAGGATGATTTTTAGAAAGAGAATATTCTAATTGAACACTTACATTCCCGTCGGAAACATAAGAACCATTTTCTACCTTCGTCAAAAGTCCTGCAGGAACCTCGGAACGAAATCTCAAAAGATGTAATTCTAAATTAGACTCATGAGGGAAATGGCGGTAACCGACCGTATTCACGAATGGAATACTGGAAGGTAAAAGATACTGCAGAGGTTTTTTATCCCCGTTCAAACCTAAAAGTTCGGGCTTACCGTCCCCATTGATATCTAAGGGAAGAAGGTATCCTCCGGTATTCCAAGATTCGTCTCCATCCGGAGAATAGAACAAATTTCCATCCGAGTCAGTTTTAGAATAAGAAACGATTAGTTTAGATTCGGAGGAATCATATCGGACAAAATCCGCTCTTCCGTCCCCGTTTAGATCCGTGAATTCCTTTCTGTTTCTCCAATTGAAATAAGCATTGTCCGAAGAACTTCCAGAAAGATTTGCGGAGGGAAGATAATCTTTCAGATCTATTGAAGTTTCATAATATGTTATATTCGTAATGTTTACCGAAAAATTCCGAACGGTTATCGTCTGAGGAAGAGAATCCTCATCCTCATTGTCCGGTTCTTCCGTAGTGCTTACATTTGCTCTTAGAATATCCGGGACCCCGTCTCCATTTAAGTCCTGAGTAAAATCCTGATTCCAATATAAGGAAAAACCGGGAAGATAATCAGACTGAGAAGTATCGTACACTTGTACCGTAAAATACGGATTCGTAAGATCGGAATAATTATAAGTGACCTTATCCTTAATCCCATCTCCTGTAAGATCTATCTCAACATAAGCTTGGCTGGTAGCGGAAGAATTCTGTTGTTGTTTGGAGGCAAAAGCACCGTTCACACTCATTGTTTGGTAGGCCGCACCCCCATTGGTCCTAAATTTTCTTCCATCGAATGGATAATAGTGGATCGTCCCCTGGCTTGTAGCCCCGGAGAAAAATGCAAAATCAGGATAACCGTCCCCATTCAGATCCGAAATAAATTGGTCCCCGTCATTCCCGAAAGAAGATCTGGAAATTTCAGTTTCCTCTAACTCTACTAAATTCCCGTTTTTAAAATCATAGAATGTTAAGATCAATCTTGGATCCGAAGTCCCGCTGATCCTAAGCAGATCCGGGATACCGTTCCTATCCATATCCACAAATCCCTGGAAAGGATTTCCCGGATCCGTAATATTCAATAATTGTGATTTTTGGAAACCTGAACCGGTGGAAAGATAGATCTGGATCTTAGTGGAAGTTTTAGCCTGTAAAAAATCGGTCTTTCCATCCCCATTTACATCCGCCAAAAAATGATACGCCTTACTTTGCTGCAGGTTTTCCGCGATCAGTTCGGAATATTCAACCGAGTTTAGATCCGGACCATAATACACGATCCCTTTAGCGCCGTTCGATCTCAGCACCAAAAAATCAGTCTTCCCATCTCCATTAAAATCCCCCGGAAAAATTTTACCTTCCGTAGTGACTCCGATCGGATTTCCCTTGGATACTCCGCTCAAAGAGATCGGATCCGAGTTCTCAGTATCCCAAGAGGAAAATTTAGAAACTGAAAATCTTTGGCTGTCCATATTACCCAGTACACGGACCATCTCAGGACTTCCATCCCCGTCTACATCCGCAGGAACGGCAAATGACATTTCCACACCATTCGTACAAATGTCCTGGAAACTCTCTACTCCCCCCTTGCAAAGAAGAGGAGCGGTGTGTCCACTCGCCAGAATACAACCATAATCCGCGGTACATGCACAGGCTGCAGCGGTAGTATCGCAGAAAAACTTTATATTCGGATCGGAGGCTCTATAAGAATTTTGGAATGTTTTTCCGGAAGACTGCACATACTGAGCCTGAGTAGACCTAGTCGAATAGGAAAATACGATCGGTTTATAATTTTTACGATGGAAAGAAGAAAGGAATGTCTCTCCGTCAATAATATCATAATCAAATTCGTAAACTTCGCTTAAATTTTCCGAGCCGGAAGAGTCTTTCGCATATACTTCAATTTTTTCTAATCTTTTCTTACGAGATAAGGATTTGGTAAGAGAAAATACTTTTTCCGCAAATCTGGTCGAACTGTCCTCATAAATAAAAAGTATTCGTCCATTTCCCCTGGCATAAACGATCTCTTTCGGCAAAACATCGGCAGATTGTAAATTTTCAGGATCGTATTGGATATCGTAACCGTTCCCGAATCTATCTCTAACCTTATCCAAATAAAAAGCGATTGGCACTCCATCGCCATCCAATCTGGAATTTGAACCTCCGGAAAAGTTTTTACCATATTCATAAATGATCCCGTTTTTATCCCGGACCTTCCAAATAGAACTGTCGAACTCAACCTTAGAAAAACTTTCGAATTTGAATTTATAATTTCCGTTCGTATCGGAGATCATCTCGCCAAATTGAGAAGATATGTATCCATCAGAAGGAACAAAATGAACTCCCAGGTTCGGATTTTTAGAGATCTGAGGAAATCCACCCAAGGACCAACCCTTCCCTAAGATCCCGTAACCTGATCCGGAATATTGGATATTGATAGAAGGTACAACATCTCCGGTCCCGGGAGGCACTTGGATAGAAAGTGAAAAACCAGGCTTACCGGAAGAATTCACACGAATCTCCGGAAACGGAAGAGGTATCTCGGTCTCTAATCCGAAAAATGTGGAGAAAAAAGAATAGATCGGGCGAAGAGGATTCCATGCTAAAAGCAGGATCGCACTGCAGAATATAAGAATTACATAATATTTTCCGGTCCTAAACATTAGCTTGCCAAATCCTTTCGTAAATTTCCGGATTTTACTCCGGAAGGGAATTAGCCGAGCTGTGAGCACTTCACCTAAGGGTGATCTTTATATATAAAAGCACTAACGCGTTTAAAATTTCCTATGTCAAACATAAATATCCCAATTTAGGATATTAAAAGTCATAATATCCATATTCTTTTTTCAAATATACCGAATTGGAATTCGCATTAACTACTTATTTTGGAATTTGGAATCTATATTCCGCATGAATTCTCCAATTTAGCAAAAATGAAGTGTTCCCCAAAGGAACATACAATATTTAAAATATACCAATTTGGGATATTTTGCAGAAATTAAAAATAATTTTCTTTCTTTTTACTCTAAGAAGTCAAATCCCATCTAAATAGAAGATCCCGATCTTTCACTTGGATCTTCTTCCGTGTTTTATGTCTAAAAAATTTGCCTTTGTTTGTTTCGGGATCTTCTTCCCTTCTTATCTTTTCGCTTCTGAAATATTATTCAAGAATGGAGATGCTTATATCGCTGAAGAAGTTTCGGAAGAGCCGGGGTATATTCTTCTTTCCTGGAAAGAGAAAAGATACAAGGTCCCCAGGTCGGAACTCCAAAGAGTAGATCCAAGAAAAAAAGGACCGGATTCTTCTTATCGTTATTCCGAATTCAAATTGACCGATGGAACCCAACTCAAAGGGATCTTGATCGAAAAGAAAGAAAATAAACTTATCTTAAAAACCGAACTAGGTTTTGTGGAGCTGGATAGATATAAGATCCTCTCCCATAATTTCGAAGATATACCTTCCGAATCACCTATCATTCCGGAAAAGTATCTATTAGAAACTTCTAAACAAATAGAATGGAGGATCGGATTTTTCGGTTCAGGATATTATTCCTGGGGACCATGGGGTCGGACATTCCCGATTACATACGGAGGAGGTGTATTTTTAGAAAGGGATACAAACTCCAAGTTTTGGTTCTACGGAGTTTCTTCAGAGGCATCTATCGGAAAAGGTAAGAATGGAAGCCTAAGTATATGGAGCCAGTCCGCTTATCTTGGAAGATATTACGGAAATTCTTCTCCGTATTGGTTATTGGGAGCCGGTTTTAGTAATCTAATTCGAACCGGAGACGAAAAGGTCTCAGCGGCCAATCCCGATCTGATTTTTGAATTTGGCTGGAATTGGCAGACTGAATCCAGATCTTCCATCCGGGTGGGCATTCGCTCTCAATGTAGTATAGAAGAAGGTTCCAACTTTTGCAGGTCAGGCCTCCGATTCTCCTGGGGGTTTGCGATATGAGAAGAATATATTCTATTTTTTTAATTCTTTCCATAACTCCGCAACTTTACTTCTGCAATACATCCGGACTGTCTGAAATTTTAGGGGAAGAATCTTCCAGAGCAGAATTTGCATTTGTAGCAAAATTAGGTCCTAACTCTGCAGTTCTTTCTTGGAATTGTTCTCATCCTGCAAAAGGTACAATGTATACAAGTGATGGGATCCTTCCCAGTGCACACTTATCTAAAACTCATTTTTTAGAATGGAAAAACTTAAATTCGAACACTTCTTATAAAGTGATCTTAACCTGCGGTTCTCAAAAGATAGAAGAAGGAAGTATATTGGAATTTACTACCTGGATCTCGAACGATCCTCCCAAAACTAGAGGGATTTGGATTTTAGGCGGTATCGGGAACGATGGACTACCGATCAAAGAAGTGGATCTATTTGATCCGGTGACGGATTCCTGGTATTCTTCCATTACGAATATTCCTAGTCCCAGGATATTTGCGTCCATATTACATCATAAAAACAAAATATACGTGATCGGAGGAATGGAGAATATTTCGGGAACCTATGTTTCTTCTTCCAAGGTGGAAGTGTATGATCCTTATGCGGATCTTTGGGAAACAAAGTCTTCATTGCCTTCGGGTTCTATCGGTGCAGTGGCGGGTTCCGTGGGAGATGAGATCTATATTCTTTCCGGTTCTAATTCCACCGATATGACAAACGGTCCCGTATTTAATACAATTCTAAAGTTTTATCCTGAACTTGGAATTAGCGGCCAATGGATCTCTTTTTCTTCCGCATCTACCATATTTAGCAGAGTGGATATGTCAGGTTGCGCGATTAATGGTGTGATTTTTTATACGGGCGGCAGGACCTATAATAGCGGGAGTGCGAACTCGAGCACGGATGGTTTTGCCGCTTCTGCGAATACTACTACTTCTTTTAGCGAGCCTAGTTTAGGAGAATCTAAACATGGAGCTGCCGGAGTTTGTATTTTACCTTCTTCCCAAGATCCTTTTCCCGCGGATGGGGTTTATTTTGCGGTTGTAGGAGGTTCAACAGGCTCCGGAAATGTGTTCCAACCTGCGACTTCTATTATTCCCACGAATAGAACCGAATTTTATCAGTTGGGTTCTGGGTCTTTTTCTTTAGGTCCGAGTCTTCCTGCTTCTTTATATTTTCCTGCAGTCCAAACTTCTTACGAGACTCGTAAAATTTTCTCTTTTGGAGGAGCTTCTTCCATTAATATTCCTGAAAATACCGTGTATTCTTTGGATTCAGGAAATCCTTTGGGTTCTGCTTGGACAACTCATTCTTTATCTATGCCAAGAAGAAGATATGCTCATAAAGCGGTTCGGATCGACAGATGAAAATACCGTTTTGGAAATCTGTAATTTTTAGAATAGTAGCCTTCTCTATTCTACTTATCTTTCCTTTATTTTTATTATCAGAAGAAGCTAGCGTAGAAAATAGTTGGATCCAAGAAGGAAACATTTTATTAGAGTCCAAACAATTCGAAGAAGCTTTACTATTAGCGAATTCTATTTTAGGATCGGACCCTTCCAATTCTAAGGCCGAATTTATCTTAACACAAGCCTGGATCGGGATCGGCAAAGAAGAAAAGAAAAATGGAAATTTCAAGAAAGCAAAAGAATATTTAGAAAAAGCGTATAGTAAATGGCCTTTGAATGAAAGTATTCGAAAGGAACTTGCAGAGTTAGAAAATAATCCACATCATTATAATAAATTGCCCGTACAATACAGGGTCAATTCGATCGCCCAAAGCCTATCCAACAAGAATACGGAAGATCTAATATCGAGTGTCAACCTTCTGCGAATAGAAATAGAAAAATTAAAAATGGAATTGGAAACGGAAAGAATGGAACGCGAAAATAGAAATCGTTTTAACTGGACTTATCTACTTTTAAGCATACAAATTGCGGTTTTATTTGTAATATTTACTAAAATTAGAAAAGTATAATTCTATATTTGTAAATATTCGAGGACTATAAAGATCAAGAAAGACGAAAACCTAAACGCTAAAAGCAATCCCTCTTTCCGCTGCAATCTCTCTGGCAGTTTTGCCGTCTTCCGTTTTTAGATCGGGATCCGCACCCTTCTTCAATAATAAAGAAACGATCTGTTCATTTCCTTGTCGAGACGCTGCGATATGAAGAGGAGAAAAACCGCCGTCTTGAGTGAAGTTAGGATCCGCACCGTTCTCCAAAAGTAATGCGACCGCATCCGCCCTCCAAGAAGCCACGGCGGAATGTAATGCAGTATTACCGATCGATAATTTACTTTTTGATTTAGCGTGTATGTCCGCTCCCTTCTCCAATAAAAATTGAATAATGGAAAGTTTTCCGAAATGGGAAGCAAGATGTAAAGGTGTCCAGCCATCGGGACTATAAGAGTGAACGATACTCGGATTGGAGTCTACGAGTTCTTTCACTCTTTCCTCGTGTCCCAAAGCGGCCGCTTCGAATAGATTGAGCGGAATTCCCAAGGTAAGATACGAATTTACTATATCTTGTTTGCCGTAATATAGAGCGAAAAGTACAGGAGTGATCCCTTCCGGATTTTGCTTGGAGGCGAGATCCGGACTTTCTCTCAAGGAATAGATCACTTGGGCTTTATGACCGGCGGCGATCATTTGGAACATATCGGAAATCAAGGAATAGGCCTCCGAAAAACAACGAAGGATCATCCATTCTTTTAATGCTTTGTCAATCCGGTTTCGACCGAAGGTAAAGAATTCTATTGGAATTATTCTTTGAGCTGTATTAGGTCGAAAGGTTGCAGATCCACAGAGATCGGTGCGGGAGTTAACAGCCGATTGTCTCTGGTATCGAACATTGTAACCCCCGGTTGAGAGAACTGAGTATTGGAAACATACAATATCTCGTCATCCGCAATCAAGATCGTAGTCAAACTCGCGTCATAGGAAGAAGGAATAAAAAGTAAAGTCCCCAGCTTCTGCCCAGTGCTTGGATTAAATACTTGTAATGTTTTATTAAAAGAAGCATCCAGAACGCTCGCGTAACCCAATTGCTCGTCTTTGATCTGCACTCCCAATATATCCCCACCGGCAGCGGCTTCCGAAAATAAAAAGCCGGAGCGAAAAGTCCGGGTAGAAAGTCTAAATGCCACAACCCCTCCGTCAATCTGGCTTAAAAAACCCATTCTATTCGCTGCCGCAAAAATTATATGGGTTTCTCCGAAAAGTTCCAATATCTGAGGTTTGCCCACTGGATTCGGAGAAGGGAATGTATAAACGGAAATGATAGAATCGGTTACCGTATCTATTTCTAAAAGAAGAGATCCCCAGGGACCGGGCGGAAAATATCCGGTCGGATCATTTCGATCCAATCTTTGTAATACTACAAAAAGACTCGTGCCTACGATCTGCATTCCTGACATCTCGGGAAGATTATCAGGAACGGCACTAGGCTCGGAATATCCTCCCAGATCTATCTGTCCTAAACTTGCCCCAGTCAAAGGATGAATAATCCTTAATATTCTAGATCCATAAAGCGATATATAAGCCTTATTCTGCCCTACTATCGCAATATCGGCGGGGTTTGTGCCGGAACCCATAGACCATTCGGATACGGTTTGGAATCCGAAATTAGGATCCAAAACTTGGATACTATCCCTATTTAAACGATTTAGAATATATACCTTATCGTTACCGAATCTGGCAATAGCGTCGGAATGAATTGGAGTTAATCCGGGATAAGAAAGAAGAAGTTCAGGATTTACCACCTTAAATCTGCCTCCTCCCGCGAAATCAGTGGTTACCACTCCTATATTATTTGGGAGATTAGGAGTTAAGAATAAAGTATATAAGGGTGGTCTTTCTATATCTCCGCAGAAGGAAAAAAAGATCAATGAACCAGAAAGAAAAATTCGTGATAGAAATTTCATCTTAAAATCTCCCGCTCAAAGTGATGAACCAATTTCTTCCCGGAAGAGGATATCCTACAATATCCTCCACTCTTTTATCTCCCATATTCCTAAGATCTATACTTAGGAGCAGTTCTTTGGGAGTCTTTTCTCCTTTTTTGGTCGGATCTTCTTCCTCGGGAGAAGTATATAATACGAGTGTAAGATATGCGTTCCAGATCTGGCGAGCAGGCTGGTAATTTATATATTCATTCGTTCTATCCTTGAATACTGCCCCCACATACACACCTTCAAAACCGAGCTCCCATCTTTTTCCTCTATATGCGATCGTTCCTGAGATCTCATGTTTAGGTCTAAGAGGAAGATATTTCCCGTTCAAATAAGGAGCAGGAGAAGTATTGATCGCCTCTTGGTAGGTATATTCTAATAAAAACTTCCAGCCCTTATATTCCGTTTTATGAGAAACTTCCGCTCCATCAATCCTTGCAGAGTCCACATTTTCAGGTCTTAAAGTGAATTGTGAATTCGGAATGAATAGGATCATGTCCTTGATCCTTTTTCTAAAATAGGAAATCGTAATATTGGATTTGAGTTCTCCGTTTTTATATTTCCCGGTGAAACCGGCATCCGCATTCTCACTTCTTTCCGGTTTGAGAGAATCGTTTGCTATGATCGTTCCGACTTCTCCGAAAAGTTCCAAAAAACTCGGGATCCTATATTGTCTTGCGATATTGGATTTGAATTCCAAAGAATAATTTTCTTTCTCCCAAAACCTCCAAAGAAGTCCCGTTTTAGGATTCGAAAATTCGGTGGTTTTCACGGAAGAAGCGAAGGGATCCTGCTTTCTATACCAAGGTTCGTCGGATTGAAATTTATCCCTGTAGGTGTCCCAGGAAACTCCGGGAGTAAAAACTAATTTTCCATCTAAAAACCGGAACTCGTCCTCTACCTGGAAAGTAGTATAGGTCCTTGTTTTTCCGGGTTCGAATTTTAGATCTATATTCTGAGGTGTACTTCTGGATCTTTCGAAAGTTTCCCTTTCAACCCCGGCATGGAATTTCAAAATTTGATAATATTCTAATAAATAAAAAGTGGGAGTGATCTGGAACCCGGACTGTCCCATATGCGCGGTAGAATTGGGAGTTCCTTTGGAAAATTCAGATTTAGGGTCGAATAGATCATCGTTCGTAAATGAAGTAAAAGTCCTGGTTTCGAGTCTTAACAGTCCATCCAACAAACCCTTTGTGTCCGTTCCCAAAGAAGAAGTATTTCTAAGATATCTTCTATGAACTTGTTGGGTCTGGTTGCTTGCAGGACCTGGAATTCCATGGAATCTATAATTTAGATCATTCCAAAATTTGATCTTTGTAGCGCCTATATCTCCGCTCAATCCGATCATCCCGGAAGTTCTTTCGTATTGAGCATTCCTTCTTCTGTCGATCGTATCGTCCAAAGGATTGACTAATAATGTACCATGATTGTTCAGATAGGAGAAGTTTTGGTCCGATTTTTCTCCGAGTAAGAATACACTGGTGCCAATCCCGCCGTAAGTACCGGTATGCGTTATGCCACCTTTTCCGGTATTAAAACTTCCCGCTCCTATATTAACTCTTGTTTTAGGAGGACCGGAGCCCGCTCTTGTGACTAAGTTTACACTTCCACCGATCGCAGATCCTGAAAATCCAACGGGAGCACCGCTTCTATAAACTTCTATACTTTGTAAATTATCGAAAGGAAGGTCCGCGAGATTTACTTCTCCACCTTGGGAATTATTAAAAGGAACTCCGTCTATAAAGATCCTGGTTTGGTTCGGATTCGTTCCTCTAAGAGAAAGAGTGGAATAAGAACCAAGACCTCCGTATCTTCTGATCCTGACCCCTGCTTCTCTTTCTAAAACGTCCGGAAGATTCGTATAACGTGCATTGTATTGGTCCAGATCGATGGAAGTCTGAAAACCCGTGGGGTTCTTTCTGAAATTTTCCGGTTGAGAATTAGAGCTGGTCTTTCCCACCACTTTTACAGTGGAACTTTCAGTCTTCTGATTCTCTTGCGAAAATATTTGGACTGAAAACAGAAAGAGCCCTAGATGAAGGATCTTGCCGAATCGTTTGGGTCTTTTAAACATTGAGGCCTTAACTCCCGAAAGCCAGAGAATTGAAAGCAGCTCTGATAGGTTTTCTGACTTACGCGAAGGTTCGGACCCTTCCCGTCTTTCGACAGTGGTTTTGTCCGACCGTTTAGGCGATTACAGCTGCGGGTACAGCTCCGGATTTTCACCGGATTCCCTTTTCCGATCTACTTGCAAGACCAGGTTCCCAACCCGACCCGGCGGAGCAATCTGAAAAAGGTTTGGCCGCCTCTTGCTGACGCAAGACCGGGCTACTCCGGGCTCGGACATACGTCCTCGTCCCTCGCTTGCTCGGGACGCTTCGCGCCCTGCGTATCCCTGGCGGGTTTCATAAGTAAATAACTCTGTGCGCTCGGTGAACTCCGTGCGAAACTTATTTGTATATTTTTGGTTCGCGCAGAGAGCGCTGAGCTCACGAAGAGCACAGAGAGAATCGCACGCAGAGGCGCGAAGGCGGAGAGAAAAAAACCGGAGGAAGGAGTTCCTACAAACAATTCCGCAATTTCCTAGGTCTACCTACCCTGAAAAATCCTCTCCGCCTTCGCGCCTCTGCGTGCGATTCTCTCTGTGCTCTTCGTGAGCTCAGCGCTCTCTGCGCGAACCAAAAA
>NZ_RQHS01000004.1 GCF_004770895.1 Leptospira dzoumogneensis
GGTACAAACCGGAGACATGGGTAACAAAATAGACCGGGAACATAGGTAACACTAAACGTATGCAAAGGAGGGTTAATCCTTTGCCGTGGAAAGAGGTGTCACCAATGGACGAGAAAGTAAAATTCATTGCAGCGGTATGCGATGGTAGTGTATCGATAAGCACTCTTTGTGAGGCTTTCGGGATAAGTAGAAAGACGGGTTACAAATGGTTGTCTCGTTACCGTAAAGAAGGTCCCGGAGGCTTATTAGATAAAAGTAAAACTCCGCACTCTAATCCGAATAGAGTTGGATTTGCGGAGGAAAGGATGATTTTGGGAGTTCGTAAAGATCATCCTACCTGGGGTCCTCTTAAAATACGTGCGTTTTTGGAAAATTCCAATCCGGATTTAATTTGGCCTGCTGTCAGCACTATAGGAAGCATTCTTCAAAAAAGAGGTTTAGTAAAACCTAGAAAGAAACGGCAGGGAATGGGAAGATACTCGGAGCCCTTCAAAGGTTATGATCATGCAAATGCGGTATGGTGTGCTGATTTCAAAGGGGATTTTAAACTAAAGGATGGAATTCGTTGTTACCCGTTAACGATTTCAGACGGTTATAGCCGTTTCTTACTCTGTTGTAAGGGTTTATCCGGAACAAGAACGTATGAAACTAAAAAGGAATTCGAGAGATGTTTTAGGGAATATGGACTTCCTAATGCAATAAGAACGGACAATGGGATCCCATTTGCTGCGGGATTGGGGATTTCCTTACTATCGACTTGGTGGATCAAATTAGGAATATTGCCTGAACGAATCCAACCGGGGAAGCCTCAGGAGAACGGAAGACATGAGAGAATGCATCGAACCCTAAAGGCAGAAGCGGTTTATCCAATCCGTTCGAATATGAAGCAGCAGCAAAAATCTTTCGATAGATTTAGGACAGAATACAATTACGAACGTCCTCACGAAGCCTTAGGTCAAAAACCGCCTTCCGAATTTTATCAAGCTTCTAAACGATCATTTCCCAACAAAATCCAAGAAGTTACCTATCCAGATCATTTTGAGGTCAGAAAGGTAGATGATGGGAATTTTTATTGGAAGAACAAAAGATTCTTTATCACCAAAAGTTTAGGTGGCGAACATATCGGATTCGAACCCGTCGAGGACGGGATCTGGACTATTTATTTTAGCTTCGTTAAAATAGGAATATTCAATGAACGTAAGAAAAAGGTATCTAGGATATTAAAAGTGTAACCCATGTCTC